>JAJYBN010000131.1 GCA_021779005.1 Pseudomonadota bacterium | reverse complement strand
GACTCGTGATGCCGGCAGTGGTATCGCAGCCAATCCGGCAGTGCGCGAGAAGGCATTCAGCGATGAAGTCCTGACACAGGGGAACAACAGTGACCCCATCCAGATAGGCCCGAATCATGTAGTGGTGATACGGGTGAAAGGGCATATACCCAGCGAGCAGAAGCCTCTGGCGGATGTCCGTGATCAGATAGTAACGCTTCTTAAGCAACAGCGGGCTGCGGAGAAAGCCCGGGAGATAGCCCAATCTGCTGAAGCTGCTATCAAGTCAGGGCAGACAATTGCCCAAGTGGCAAAGAAGTATCATTTGAATTTCCCGGCAGCAAAGTTTGTCAGTCGTACCGAGACTATCATTCCAGCACCGATACTCAACGCTGTATTCACAGCACATAAGCCAGTCGGTAACGTCTCCGAGGCTGGGACAGCCGCACTGGCTGATGGTGACCAGGCGGTGTATGTACTCAGCGGCGTAAAACCCGGTGTTTTATCGAACTTAAACTCTGACCAGACAGTTGCTCAGTTGCAGGAATTGAGCCGCATCAATGCAAACGCAGAATTTGCGGCTTATCTGGAGAATCTGCGCCAACATGCCAAGATCAAAATCAATGACAGCAACATCCAGGAATAGAAAGTACACTGATCATATTAATAAGGCCTGCATAGTGGGCATTATTAATAGCGCTTGATTAATAGCGCTTGGTTAATCTCATCCGATGTTCATGGCTACATGGCTGTAGCCGGCGTCAACGTATAGGATCTCCCCCGTAATACCAGCGGCCAGATCCGAGCACAGAAATGCCGCCGCGTTGCCTACATCCTCGATGCTGACACTGTGCCTGAGCGGTGCCTGATTGCGTACATGGTCGAGGAGCGAACGAAACCCGCTGATGCCAGCCGCAGCCAGGGTTTTGATGGGACCTGCGGAAATCCCATTAACACGAATGCCTTCAGGTCCCAGGGAATATGCCAGGAACCGCACGTTTGCCTCAAGACTGGCCTTGGCAGGGCCCATGACATTGTAGTTGGGGATAGCACGTACAGCGCCCAGATAAGTGAGGGTTAGCAAGCAGGCGTGCCTTCCCTGCATCATCGTCCGGCCGGCTTTGGCGAGAGCCGCCAAACTATAGGCACTGATGTCGTGTGAGATACGGAAGCCTTCACGGGTCACTACATCGGCATAATTACCTGCCAGTTGCTCACGTGGTGCAAAACCTACGGAATGTACGATGATATCGAGCCCATCCCAGTGCTTTTTCAGGGCCGAGAAGGCCGCCTCAATCTCAGTGTCACTGCTGACATCCATTGGGCAGGTGAATTGCGAACCGAATTCCTTAGCCATATTTTCTACCCGTTCTTTCAGGCGTTCACCTTGATAGGTAAAAGCCAGATCCGCGCCCTCACGACGGAAGGCAGCGGCGATACCATAAGCAATGGAGCGTTCGCTGGCGAGGCCAACGATGAGCGCACGTTTACCGGCTAAAAATCCCATGAAAGCTCCTCAGGATTAGGCGGGGATGGAGACGCACATTGCCACAGGCTGTCAACTGCTGGCTGACTGATCGGTGACATCCACATAGAGCTTAAGCTGCTCTCCGGCGTGGATATATTCATGTTTGTCGATACCATTCCAGTTGGCGATATCCGCAACTGTCACGCGAAAACGCAATGAGATGGAGCCCAGCGAATCACCCGGGCGTACTGTGTAATAAATCGTACGCTGGATAGTACGGGAAACAGGCCCGCCTGTAGAAGCAGTATCCAGCGCGCCGGAATGATGCGGGCGGATGGTGAGTTTCTGGCCCACATGCAGTACATCCTTACTGCCAAGTCCGTTCCACTGCATCAGATCTGCCACCTTGACGTTGTAGCGGCGGGCTATACTCCACAGGGACTCACCCGGTCTCACATGATGCACGATGCGACCATGCGTCTCGTAGCGGTCATGAGCATAATGAGGCCGGCGCGCCACGCGCGCTTCAGCCATCAGCGTGGTATCAGCCAAGGTCTTGCGCGCCACCGGGATCAATAGCATCTGGCGTTCACGGATGAGGTTGCCATGGATTCCGTTGAGACTCCGTAATACTGCTACGGTTGTATGGTACTGACGCGCGATCCCACCCAGTGTGTCGCCACTCCGTACCTGATGCGTTGCCCACTGCACGCGGTCATGAGGCGGTAGGGAAGCAAGTGCCGTTGTAAATGCGTCTTTCTTATCGAGTGGCACCAGAAGGTCATAGGGACCCTGCGGATCAGTCGCCCAACGGTTGAAACCCGGATTCAGCAGATACATCTGTTCATTGCTGATACCCGCGAGTTTTGCTGCGGTTGCGAGATCAATTTGACCTCCAGCATCCACCACTGCCAGGTAAGCTCTATTTGGAATCGCAGGCAAGTCGACGCCGTAATGTCCAGAAGTGGCAACCAGCTGGCAGATGGCCAGTAATCGTGGGACGTACGCGCGGGTTTCGGCAGGCAGATCCAGATGCCAGAAATCTGTGGGCAGGCCGCGGCTCTGGTTGCGCCGTATGGCATGGTTCACGGTTCCACTGCCAGAGTTATAAGCGGCAAGCGCGAGCAGCCAATCATTGTTGAATTGGTCATGCAGATACTGCAAGTAATCCAAAGCCGCATTCGTGTAGGCCACGATGTCGCGGCGGCCGTCATACCACCAGTCCTGTTTCAGATCCCAGTGACGGCCGGTTCCGGGTATGAATTGCCAAAGACCCGCGGCCCGGCCATTGGAATAGGCAAACGGATCAAACGCGCTTTCCACCACCGGCAACAAGGCGATATCCAGTGGCATCTTGCGTGATTTTACCTGCTGCACGATGTAATACAGATATGGACTGGCCCGTGTGGCTGTACGCTGCAGATAAGCCGCGTGTCCGGCATACCAGTTGAGCTCACCTTGCACGCGGCCATCACCACCCGTGGCTGACAGGCTGAAATTTTTGCCAAGGTAGTCCCAGAGATTGTCGTACTTGACTACTGCCGGGGTGATCGTGATGTCTTCCCACTGGATGAGCGGTGAAGTGTCATCCAGGTCCGGGATGGGCGTGGCCTCATCGGCATTCATGACCGGATTGGCAGTGGCCGCAGTAGGCACGGGCGTTGTCGAAACAGCCGGTGGCACACTCTGCGGTGGATCCGCAGGTTGTTTGTGGTTGATTGTCGCGCAGCCGCCGACGACCAGTCCACAGGTGCACATAAAAATGAAAAAGCTTGTGCGTGGGTTCATCGGCATATTGCTCGCTCAGGTAAAAGTATCTTTCCAGCTTCGGATCACAGTAAACACCTCAATCTGCCCATGCAGTTCATGTCCTGCATGCCGCTGGGCGGCAGTCACCACAGCTGATTCGCCGCAGCGCAGGAAGGGATTCAGACAGCGTTCCCTGCCCAGTGTGGAGGGCAGTGTCGGTAGATCACGACTGCGCAACTCTGCGGCTTCTGCGGCATAGTCCAGGATATCCCGATTACCTGGCTCCAATGCCCGCGCGAAGCGCAGATTTGCCACTGTGTACTCGTGTCCACAACAGATGGCTGTGGAATCCGGCAAAGCCATGAGTTTCGCGAGCGAGCGGCACATCTGTGCGGCGGTGCCCTCAAACAGCCGTCCGCAGCCGGCACTGAACAATGTATCTCCGCAGAATACTATATTGTGACCGTAGTAAGCGATATGTCCGGCGGTATGTCCTGGGATTTCCAGTACTTTAAAGCAGGTTTCGAGTTGCGGGATGTCCGCCTGCTGGCCCTCCCGCAGAGGTTCGGTCACCGCGTCGATGACTTCCCCTGCCGGGCCGAACACCGGGCAACCATACTGCAACGCTAAGGCCGCAGCGCCGCCCATATGATCCGCATGATGATGTGTGATGAGCACCGCGGCCAATGACAGATGGCGTTGTTCAAGCGCCATGCGCACCGGCACGGCGTCACCGGGATCCACTACGATTGCGGACTTATCACCAGCCAACAGCCAGATGTAATTATCGCGAAACGCCGGCAGTGGAATAAGCTCATGCCCCATGCCTCCATGGTAGCGAAGCTTGCGACAGGCTCCAAATCCTTGGGCATTGTGCTAGTGTCCCATGGGGGGGTCAGAGGAGCTTTTACAGCGAATTGCAGCATGCAGGTTGATCGGGAGCCATGGTTTGAAGAGCGTATGGGCGCCTATCTGCTGCGCCAGGAGCGTGCAGTACTCGGCGAAGTGCTGCCGACGGTGTTCGGCTATTTTTTGGTGCAGGCAGGGCTTTGGGGACCTGCCGGTGCCTTGATGCAGTCCAGTGTCATCCGTTCATGTTTCATGCTTGCACCGGAGTATGCCTCCGGGATACAGATCTGCGCTGATCCTGGAGGTCTGCCATTCGCCAGCGATTCGGTGGATGCGCTGCTG
>JAJYBN010000130.1 GCA_021779005.1 Pseudomonadota bacterium | reverse complement strand
GCGCGTTTCCGGTCGGCGGCGGCGGCGGTGTCAGTTCCTTCTTTTCGATCCCGTACTATCAGCAGTCTGTGAGCGGCATGCAGAAGACCGAACCGGGGCAGAGCCTGATCTATATTCCAGCAGGGTTCGATTATCTCGATCTGCCGGCAAATTTCGCTGGCCGCAATCTGCCGGACATATCGCTGAATGCGGACCCATACACCGGCTACATCCTGGTGGACTGCACCGATTTCCCCGGGGGAGATTGCGCGGCAGCGGGTTTCGGCGGCACCAGCTTCGTGGCACCGCAGCTGAATGGTATGACGGCGTTGATCGACCAGGCCAGCCACAGCAGAGTGGGGCTCCTGAATCCGGTGGTATATACCCTGCAGCAGTTGTTTGGTTATGGATCCTTTAAGTCGTTCAACGATATCAACGCTGGTGACGACTGGTTCTACAGCGGCATACCGGGATATGACGATGGCGCCGGTATCGGCACTCTGAACGTTACTAACCTTTCGAATAACTACATATATCTGAACTTCCTGCACCACGGCCATTGAACCAGGATGGGGATTGTTCACACGGTCTCTTCCCGGGCGACCGGGAAGAGGCTTTTATTTTATGATGGGAAGTGCTCGCGACAGCAACGAGTCCAATCTCTAGCGTCGTATTCAGGGAATTCCTTCAATCTCAATCACACCGAGAGAGCCCTGCCTGGTATCGAACGTGGTCGATGAAATTTTATGGGCGGAGTCCGGTCACGATGGCTTCAAATATCGTACGAATCTGTGATTGAGGAAACGGCGGAGGTTGATGCTGGTTGGTAGCCAGCAAACGGTCGCGGATCATGCCTTCAGCAGCCCCCAAAAGCGCTGAGCATACCGCGATGGGCTGCAATGCCTGGCTGAAGCTGCCATCTTTCTGACCACGTTCGATTAAATGCACGACGAGTTTGGAGAAATCCAGGAATCCCTTGGATAGCTGGACTTCGGCCGTATCGCCGCGTAATCGGCGACTTTCGAAAAACAGCAGTTTGGCGAGGTCCGGGTCGCGTTCGCAGACATTGATCATGGCCGCTAAGATCGCGATGGTCGCTTCGTGTGCAGTAGTCGACGCGGCCACGAGCCGAGTAAGTTCGGGATTTATTGGTGCCCAACTTTCATCGAAGATTGTTTCTAGCAACCCGGCTTTGGTGCCGAAGTAGCGCACCAGCTGTGACTCGGAGGTACCCGCTTCGCGTGCAATGGCCGCGGTGGATACACGTTCGTAGCCTTCCTCAGCGATGAGATGTTTCGCCGCCGCCAGCAGCCGCTCACGGCTACTACCGGCACTGGGTGTATCGGTATGTAAATTCGGCATTTATGGGTTCAAGTGAAGGCGTGTACTCATGGAAGTATAGTAGTAGCACTATCGCCAACAGTAAAGAACGAGCATAACTCCATGTATTAAAAGGATATTTAAATATTCATAGTACTACTATTGACTTATGTAAGTGGTACTACTACTTTTAACCGCATAGGAATTCCGGCATATGGAGGGCTGCTATACAACTTAACTGGAGGATCTCCCCATGCGTCGCTTGATCCTGATGCTGTCCAGCCTGGTATTCGTCAGCCTCGCTGCTGTACCCGCCTTTTCAACCCCGACTACACCCGCGAACGGCACCTTGTCTACTAGCGCGACGATCGTCCGTTTCACGGGCGGGCCGGATTTCGTATCCAACCCCACGCCGGATCCTGCCGGTGCCACCGGTGGGCCGGTGTGCAATACCGCCGCGGGTGCACCGCCCTGTGATACCTACACCCTCAACGTCAACCTTCCATCGAATTATCAGCAGACCAACCCGCATGCGCTGATAACCATCAGTCTCGGCTGGAATGGCAGCGATGACTACGATCTCTATGCCTACCACAGTGCAGGCGGACTTGCGGGGTCTTCCGCCACCTCCAACGATCCGGAAGTGATCCAGATACCTGCTTGCCAGGGAAGCTATGTGCTGACTCTCTCCATCGTCCCCTACACGGTGGAGGGCGATGCCTACACGGGCACCATTACACTCAATCCAGATGCAGGCAGCAATGTGAGTTGCGGCAATCCGCCGGCAGCGGGTGCCTCAGGCCCCGGTGTCCCTCGCTTTCAGAATTATGCGGCACCTTCACAATTCGACGGGTTTGAAAATGAGCCTTCGATCGGCGTCGACTGGAAGACGGGCAATGCCCTGTTTTCCAATATCGGTATACGCAACCTGAACGTGATTGGTTTGGCCCAGCCGGGTACCCTGCGCATCGGCTTCGACTTTTCCACTTCGCCAGCGCGTACTACCTGGACCGATGTCGGGTATCTGACCACCAGCCAGTTTGGACTTGATCCGATCCTATTCACTGACAACAACACCGAGCGCACCTTCGTCACCGAGCTCAGCGGTGCATGCAGTTTCCAGGCCTTCACCGACGATGACGGTAACACCTGGAACCCCTCGCAGGGCTGTGGCATCCCAGCGGGCGCAGACCATCCTTCTGTCGGCGGGGGTCCGTATGCGGGCGGCATATTGCCGGTGGGCGTGTCGGCGCAGGGCCTTTATCCCGATGCCGTCTATTACTGCTCTCAGGATGTTTTCACTGCCTTCTGCGCGCGCAGTGACGATGGCGGCCTGACCTACGGCCCCGGTGTACCGATCTATTTCGGCACTGCGGGATTGCTGCCGGTGGGTGATTACAATCTGGTGCAATGCGAAGGTCTGCATGGGCACGTCAAGGTCGGGCCTGACGGCACAGTGTATGTGCCCAACGCCAATTGCTCGGGCTATCCGGCGGTCGCTGTCAGTAGCGACAACGGAACCACCTGGAATGTGCGCCCTGATTTCAATGGGGCAAGTCCTTCGTTTTCCGGTTCAGATCCCTCTGCTGCAGTTGCCAGTGATGGCACACTATACTTTTGCTACCAGGGCGCGGATGCCCATGCCCATGTGGCTGTGTCCACCAACAAGGGCGTGACGTGGACCTACGACCAGGATGTCTCGGGGCCCATCGGTGTGGTCAACGCCGTGTTTCCGACAGCTGTGGCTGGCGATTCCAACCGCGCGGCCTGTGCTTTCATCGGTTCTACGACCTCAGGTGATTATCAGGCTGCAAGCTTTGCCGGCACCTGGCAACTCTACGTCGCCTTCACGTATAACGGAGGCGCAAGCTGGCAGGTTGTGGATGCGACGCCCAACGATCCGGTACAGGGGCCCGGCGGAATTTGCACGGGTGGTACCACCTGCCCTGGGAACAATCGCAACCTCCTGGATTTCATCGATTCCCATTTGGATGCGCACGGCGACGTAGTCATCGGTTATGCGGACGGCTGCACTGGAAGCTGTGCCACCGGAGGACCGAATCCATTTGATTCATTGCCTACGGTCGCGTATCAATCAGGCGGCAATCCACTATTCGCGAAATACGATCCGGTGGAGCCGGCTGCGCCTAAACCTGCGCTGCTCGATTCCGCCAGTCAGAACACCAGCGGTGCCGTGCAGCTTGTCTGGGAAGCGCCGGATGATGGCGGCGCCCCCATCAGTGGCTATCGCGTCTATCGTGGTACTGCGAGCGGAGCGGAGACGCTCTTGGCTACACTGAGCGGCGCCAAAACCACCTACACGGACGCGAGTGCCTTGCCGCCCTCGACAGGCGCAGCTTATTACTACGAGATCAGCGCCTTAAACAGCGTTGGTGAAGGTTCGCGCGGCAACGAACTCGAGGCGTCCCAACCAGCGATACCGCCGACACCGTGTCAGTTGCCGGGTATCACCGTAGTCACCGATCCCGCCGGCGACCAGACCGGCGCACCGGCGAACACGGAGATGGACATCCAGAGCCTTGCGATAGCCGAACCCTATTTCCCCGACGGTTCGCAGCGCCTGGTGTTTACACTCAAGGTCCAGGATCTGAGCACCTTGCCGGCCAATGGCTACTGGAAGGCATATATCACATCGCCAAACGGGACTACGTACTTTGTCGACATGAATACCGCCAATACCCAGGGAACGCCTGCATATGAATATGGCCACGTGGCCGTGGGGCCCTCAGGCTCGGACGACGTGGTGGATGGCACTCTGGATTCCGATAGCGGCTACAATGCGGACGGAACCATCACCCTAGTGGCAGAAGACACCTCTATCGGAGGGCTAGTGGCGGGTAATGTGCTGCAGCAGGTGCATGCCACAACCCAGTTACTGGCCGGCGGTTCCGGCACCGGTGTGCTGCAGGCGATGGATACCACCGTGAATGGCAGCTACACACTGGTTGGCAATACAAGTTGCCAGCCGAATAACCCGCCCGTGGCTTCGCTCACCGCCAACCCGTCATCCGGAACAGCACCGCTCTCGGTGCAGTTCAGCGGCTCCGGTTCCTATGACTCGGACGGC
>JAJYBN010000129.1 GCA_021779005.1 Pseudomonadota bacterium | reverse complement strand
TCTCCCGCAGGCGGCCTCTGGCCTGCATTTTGTCTCCAACCGGGTAGTAAGCACATGTCCAGTTACAGCACCAATGAATTCAAGGCCGGTCTCAAGATCATCATCGATGGCGACCCCTACAACATCATCGAGAACGAGTTCGTGAAGCCCGGCAAGGGCCAGGCTTTCAACCGCGTCAAGATCCGCAACCTGCGCACCGGCAAGGTCCTGGACCGCAACATGAAATCCGGCGATACCGTGGAAGCCGCCGACGTGGTGGAGATGGACGCGCAGTATCTGTATACCGACGGCCAGTTCTGGCATTTCATGAACCCCGAGAACTATGAGCAGCTGGCCGCCGATGCCACTGCCATGGGCGATACTGCCCAGTGGCTGAAAGGCGAAGAGGCCTGCAAGATCATGCTATGGGATGGCCGTCCATTGGCGGTCACCGCGCCGATATTCGCCGTCCTCAAGGTCATTGAAACCGATCCGGGTCTGCGCGGCGACACCGCCACCGGCGGCACCAAGTCCGCGAAACTCGAGACCGGCGCCACGGTACGTGTGCCACTGTTCATCAACGAAGGCGAACTCATCAAGGTAGATACGCGCACGGCCACCTACGCCGCGCGCGCCAAGGAGTGAGTCTTAGGGGACTCGGCAGTGCAACGGGATGAAAGCTGGCGTCCCACGGCGAGCATCGCCACTCTCAGGCTGCGCGCTGCATTGCTGAAGAAACTACGGGGATTCTTTGAGGCGCGTGGCGTCCTGGAAGTGGAGACCGCGGCCCTGTCGCACGCCGGTGCCACCGACCGGCATCTCGTCAGTTTCAGCGTGCCACAGCCACGCGCGGGTGACCTGTATCTGCAGACCTCGCCGGAATTTCACATGAAGCGCCTGCTGGCAGCGGGCAGTGGCGATATCTACCAGCTCTGCAAGGTATTCCGCGACGGAGAGGCGGGACGCCACCACAACCCTGAATTCACCCTGCTCGAATGGTACCGGCTGGGGTTCGATCACCATGCCCTGATGCGGGAAGTGGCGGAGCTGGTGAGCACGCTGCTGCCGGACAGGGTTGCAGAGCCCGAGTACCTCAGTTACCGGGAAGCGTTTGAGCGGTACGCAGGTTTCGACCCCTTCAGTAGCAGCCCGGTGGATTGCCGCGCCGCATTACAGGAACATGGAATCCCCCTGCCGGCTGCGGCGCTGGATTACGACGGATGGCTGGATTTCACCGCCGGCACCCTGGTCTATCCGGCCTTGGGTGAAGGTGGCATCACCTTTATATATGACTATCCCACGAGCCAGGCGGCGCTGGCGCGCATCCGTGCCGGTACTCCGCCGGTGGCGGAACGCTTCGAGGTCTTCATCGACGGCATGGAGTTGGCCAACGGGTTTCACGAACTGACGGATGCCGCAGAACAGCGCCAGCGTTTCGAACAGGACCTTAGATTACGGGCGTCACAGGGATCGCCAGCAGTTCCCTTGGATGAACAGTTGCTGGCGGCACTTCAATCGGGTCTGCCAACCTGCGCCGGCGTGGCGCTGGGATTCGATCGCTTGGTGATGCTGGCGGCAGGTGCGGATAGCATCGAAGACGTCATCCCGTTTCCAATCGAGCGCGCGTGACGCACGCACCCATGCTTAGCATCGTCTGGAATCCCGACAGCTAACAGCCAGCCTGTGCCACGTCCTTCGGTTTCGACACGGCCAGCAGGCAGTTGGGTTCCGCCTGCACGTACACGTACTCAGCGGCGTAAGAGAGCAGGTTCTGCAGGTCTGAAGGTGTACCCGTGTAGGTGCGAGCCGCGATACCAGTACCGCGCACCGTGAGCGCGATCTGTTTGCCCTGCATCACCACTTCGCCGTTGATCTCGATCTGGTGGCCGAGCCAGCTGTGCAGGGTGCGCTGGATATCACCCAGCGAAACATGTACCTGGGGAATCTGTCACTGGATGTTGTTGACCCAGGCACCCTGCAAGGCGCGCGCTCCCGGAGTAGCAAGCGCGCTGGCCCGTAGAGCCTGCAACTGATCGAGAAACTCGCTGGCGATCACCGTGCCGTTATTGCCCTCGGACACAAAGGTGGGCGGAACCTGAAACTGGTTTACGACCACCGAATGGTCGGTAGCGGCTGAATATATCGCATACACGATCGTGCCCAGAATCGCCACGGCGACCGCACTCAGCACTGCCTGATAGATCATGCTCAGCCGCTCGTGACGGTGCTGGGCGCGCAGCTGGGCGCGTTGTGCCAGCAGTGTCTGGTTGTGCAGCTTCAGATTTTCGGCGTGCAGGTCATGCACGCCGGCTTCGCGCAGGTTGCGTTCGTGCTCGATCTTCAGCAGCTCCTGCTGGGCTTTGGCCAGCGCGATATGTTGTTCGAGATATTCCGCGGCACGCGCGTCCATCTCTGGGTCTTTTTTATTTTTACCCAAGGCCATGTTCATCCCCAATCCGGCGTGGTTCCCGGACGTCTTGTTTTTCATGGAAGATTCCATTCAGTAGTGTGATGCATCTCAACTCGCCTGTCCCGATAGCTTAACTAATATAGTCTGTTCGGCGGCAGTCAGGTCAACAGAGCCTTGGGCGGACTGGTAATGGGTGAGCGCCTCGGCATGACGGCCGAGTTTATCCAGGGCTTGGCCCCAGTGCAGTTCCAGTGCGCCCCAGTGGGGCGTGTATTGAGCGGCTTCGGCGTATTTTTTCACTGCTTCCTTATAGTTATTTTGCGCGGCCAGCGCTTCACCCCAGTGTTCCAGCGGATCGCACCAATGAGGGCTGCGCAGGTTAGCGGCCTGGAATTTCACCATGGCATCCTGGTAATCCTGGTGGCGCATCAGTGCCAGCCCCCAGCTGTCATAGGCTTGTGAAAGAGACGGCGCGAGTGCCACGGCCGTGGTGTAATCGTTCTGGGCCTGATCCCAATCGCCGCGATGAACAGCGATGTCAGCCTTGAAGCGGTAACAATCCACAAAGTGGCCGCCTTTTGCGATAGCGGCGTCGGCCTTGCCCGGTTGACCGGTGTATTCGAGTGCCAATCCCAGATAGCAACCGGTTTGTGCATAGAAGTTGCCCTGCAGCGCGGGGTTCTTGATGAGCAGCGTTACAGTTATCTGGAAGGCATCCGCGGCGTGCGCATAGTTTTGCTGGTCGAGTCCCAACAAGCCTTGGATGAATGCGGCCTCTGCCAGCTCGTAGGGGTCGCTGCCTGCGCCGGGGGAGGTCTGCAGAACCTGGAGTGCTTGCTTGTACGCGTGCATGCGCGCCAGCATTTCGGCATCCCAGGGCGCGTCCTGGGTTGTATTCGAACCCTCACCCCCATGGGCGGCTTCGTCCGCCACTAGTTCCTGGTGCACGGCCGGCAGGTCCAGACGCAGAAAATCCAGATACTCATAGTTCGCATCCGGCATTCGGGCTGCGAACCAGGAACCCCGATGCGCGATACGTTCCATACGAATCCCGGTTTGATAGGCTTGCTCTTCTTTCCCCAATACCAGATCAACAGCTGTCTGGTTTGTGTAGGCAATCCAGAAATGGGGATCGATGCGGATGGCTTCCGCGTATTTATCCGTTGCCGCCTCGTACTGATTCAGGTCGTCTAATGCATTCCCCCAGCCGTTCAGCAGCCAAGGCCGGTCTTTCGCGGCTGCTGCGGGGAATGCGGCTTTGATCAACTCGATCGCTTCCGAATCTCGTCCATTTTGTTCAAGCAAGGTGGAATAAAGATAGGGTTCCGCCTGGCCATAGACATATCCGGCAGCGGCTGTCAGGATTTTTTGCAGGTCAGTTGGAGCACCACTGAAAGTCTTGGCGGCAAAACCAGTGCCGCGCACTGTCAGTGCGATCTGTTTGTCCTGCATCACTATCTCGCCATTGATCTCGATCTGATGGCCTAGCCAGTTGTGCAGCGTGTGCTGGATATCGCCAAGTGACACATGTACCTGTGGGATCTGCAACTGGATGTTGTTACTCCAGGCATCCTGCAATACTTTTTGCGCCTGCGAACCGCGCGAGGCCGCCTGCAGGGTTTGCAGATGATCCAGGAACTGGCCCGCCACTACCGTACCGCTGTTGCCAGTAGCGTCAAAGGAAGGCGGCACCTGAAACTGGTTCACCACCACCGACTGGTCGGTGGCGGCGGAATACACCGCGTACACGATCACGCCAAGCACTGCAAATGCGATGACACTCAGCACCGTCTGATAGATGGTGCGGAAGCGGTCATGCAGGCGCTGGCTGCGCAACTGTCTGTGCTGGGAACGCAGCACCTGGCTTTGGAGTTTCAAGTTCTCCGCATGCAGGTCATGCAACGATGCTTCGCGCTCAGCGTGTTCACGCTGGAGCTTGAGCTGCTCGTCCAGGTATCTGGCCGCACGCTCGGAGGTCTTCGCGCTTTTGACTGCTTT
>JAJYBN010000128.1 GCA_021779005.1 Pseudomonadota bacterium | reverse complement strand
CGGCCCGCGGCAGCGCCGCCGCCGCACTTTCGTTCCTGCGCAGCGCGGTGCTCAGACAAGACATCGGCCATTCTCTCGATAGCCTCACGGTCAATGGTCGCAGCGATGTCAGTCTGAGTCTGGTATTGCCCGTAGCGCAGATTAAGGCCTACACATTGGACTGTGTTGCCCGCCTGAGGGATGTGACGGTTGATGTGGCCAATCGTCCGAAGTTGCAGTTGAGTCAGTTAAACGGCGATGTAACCATCACACGGGATGGCATCAGCAGCGACAAGCTGAAGGGCAACCTGTTCGGTGAACCCGTGACGATCAATTTGCGTCCCGAAGCCAAGCAGGATCGGACTGTAGTCAAGGCCGAGGGCGGTGCCAACGCGGCTTACTTGTCAGCTGCCATGCCTGAGTCTTTCCAAAAATCCTTGAGTGGCAGCACCACCTGGAAACTGAGCGGTAGCATTCCCAACAGCCACGGTACGCGCAGCAAAAGCCTGTCGCTGACACTGACATCGGATCTAAGCGGGCTCGGGATCGATCTGCCAGTTCCCCTGGAAAAGGCAGCTGAGACCAGGATACCCCTGAGCGCAAGCATCAACTATTCCGGTGATCGAGGGATGCTTCTGCAGTTTCGTTATGGGGGCATCATGGATGGCGTGTCACTTTTCAAGAATGAAAACGGCAGCTGGCGATTAGAACGCGGTGATCTCGTGATAGGTGCGGGCCAGCCAAGCCTGCCGGCGACCGGTGGTCTCATGGTCAGCGGCAGTTTGCCGGAGTTTTCCCTGGATGCCTGGAAACCCTATGCCGTCCAGTCGGGTTCCCCTTCCACGCAGTCGCTGCCCGCGTGGCTGCAGGGCATAGACATGAAGGTCAACCATTTCACTGGTTTTGAGCAGGGCATCGACAATCTGCACATGCAACTTGCCAGAGATACCAGCATCTGGAATCTTGCACTGACGAGTGATGCCGTCGCTGGCAATATAACCTTGCCTTATGTGGTGGATAACGCCCATCCGATCACTGCAGACATGCAGCATGTGATTTGGGTGCACAAGCCAACAAATACAGAAAACAACCCGACGCCTTCCACGCTCACGCCCGGCGATGTGCCGCCATTGCAAATCACAGTCAAACAACTGCGCATCAACGACTTGAATCTGGACAATGTGAAAGCGGAACTTGAGCAGCAGCCGCAGGGTGTCAGCCTTAAATCGTTCTCTATCACCAATGCAGCCTTCAGTCTCTCCAGCAGTGGTAGCTGGGTTACGCAACCCGACGGCATGCAGCAATCCACGCTCGACGTGCAGATCAAAAGCAGTAATATAGAGAAGACCCTGCAGGCTTTCGGTTATGCGCCCGGGATCGATGCCAAGCAGGGAGAGTTGCAAACCAGCCTGACATGGCCGGGCAGTCCGTTTGACAGCATTCCTCCAATCCTTAACGGCAAGCTGCATATCCAATTGAAAGACGGCCGCTTGCTGGAAGTAAAACCGGGTGCCGGACGCTTGTTTGGCCTGTTGAGCATCAACGCGCTGCCACGCCGGTTATTGCTAAATTTCAGTGACGTATTTGGCAAGGGCTTTGCCTTTGATTCCATCAGTGCGGATTTCCTGATCCAACACGGTGATGCATACACGACTAACATGTTAGTCAGCGGACCCGCCGCCAAGATCCACATGGTCGGACGTATCGGCCTCGCGAAGCGCGATTTTGACGAGGCATTGGTCGTGGATAGCAGTGTGGGCGCAAGCCTGCCGGTGCTGGGCGCCATCGCCGCCAGCAGTGTGGGGGTGGGCGCGGTGCTGTATATACTCACAGAGATTTTCAAGAAGCCACTCGCGGCTGCCGGTGAGGTTCGTTACCACCTGACTGGGACATGGGATAATCCGGTGCTTACCAGGGTGGAAGACACCAAACGCGCCTCCAACGACAAACATTGATAATCGATTTAACATGAAGTCTGAATTTATCGCATTGCTGGTAGCCATCGCCATGGGCGCTGCTCCCTCTGTCTGGGCAGGCAACTACACCATCACCGCGGATATGTGGATGCAGCCGCGCAGTGGCTCAGTCGTCCTGCAGATGCCGCCGGTGCGGGCGGCGGTCAACGACTGGATGCAGCACCCGGGAACGCACCTGGATATCCTGCATTCCGGCGACGACCAGGGTCGCCTGTGGGCCAGCGAAGTCCAGGACTGGCTGGTGTCTTTGGGCGTTCCCTCGGCGGATATCCGTAAACGCGTGAGCGGCCAGGATGAAAATTCCGTGACCCTGATGGTCGAACATTGAGCACCCACAAGGTAGCGGCCATCCAGATGACTTCGGTCGCCGAGATCGCGGTCAACCTGCGCGAGGCCGGCAAGCTCATGGCCAAAGCCACAGCCCAGGGTGCGGAGCTCATCGTGCTGCCGGAGAACTTCGCGCTCATGGCGAAAACCGATGCCGTGCGGGTGGCGGCCGGTGAGCTGGATGGCAGCGGAACGATTCAGGATTTCCTCGCGGAGAAAGCCCGCAATCTGCAGGTGTGGATCGTGGGTGGCACACTGCCGGTACTGGCGGGCAGCGAGCGTGTATATGCGCGTTCGCCAGTCTATGATGCACGCGGCGAACGCGTGGCGTACTACGACAAGATCCATCTGTTTGACGTGCAGGTGAATGCAGCTGGCGAAAAGTACAATGAGTCGGCACGTACTGAAGCCGGAACGCGCGCAGTAGTGGTGGACACGCCACTAGGCCGGTTGGGGCTGAGCGTGTGCTACGATCTGCGATTCCCGGAGCTGTACCGCGAAATGACGACGCAGGGAGCGACCTTGTTCGCCGTACCTTCTGCATTCACCCGCACGACCGGGTCGGTGCATTGGCAATTATTGAACCGCGCACGTGCGGTGGAAAATCTCGCTTTCGTAGTCGCCGCCGCCCAGACTGGCCGCCATCCCAATGGGCGCGAGACCTGGGGTCATTCCATGATCGTGGATCCCTGGGGTGAAGTGCTGGCGGAACGCGCCCGTGACCCCGGCGTGGTCATGAGCGTCGTCGATGACGCCCAGCAGTCACGATTGCGGGCGCGCTTCCCGGTCCTGCAGCACCGGCGGCTGCGTTGAGCACGCAGGCAAGACTTTTCACAGACGGAGAACGCATGTCTGATACCGGCACCATCGAAAATCCGTTACAGGTCGCCAAGCAGAGTCTGCTGGGTGTATCCGGCATTGACGAACGGCAGCTGCAGCAGGTGTTGGATCGCATCCTGAGTTATAAGGTGGATGCGGCCGATCTGTATTTCCAAGCCAGCCGACAGGAGTCCTGGTCGCTGGAAGATGGCATCGTCAAGAGCGGCAGCTACAACATCGAGCAGGGCGTTGGGGTTCGCGCACATTCGGGTGAGAAGACCGGTTTCGCCTATTCCGACGAGACCGTGTTGCCCGCGCTCACCCGCGCCGCCGACATGGCGCGCGCCATTGCCAAGCAGGGTGGGCAGAGTGGATTGCAGGCATGGCATGGTGGCCAGGCAGCGCAATTGTATTTGCCGATGGATCCGATTGCGACTCTCAAGGACGAAGACAAGGTTAGACTGTTGATGCGCGTGGATATAGAGGCGCGGCGGTTGGACCCGCGCATCAAGCAGGTGATGGTGCATCTGGCGGGTGTGCATGAGACGGTGCTGGTGGCCGCCAGTGACGGTACACTGGCCGCCGATGTACGGCCGTTGGTGCGTTTCAATGTCAGCGTGATCGCAGAAGATCAGGGCCGCCGCGAACAGGGGTACGCGGGCGGCGGAGGCCGTTTCGGCTATGAGTATTTCATCACCTCGGACCGTGCCCTCGAGTATGCCCGTGAGGCAGTGCGTACCGCACTGGTGAATCTGGAGGCCAAGCCTGCACCCGCTGGCCATATGACCGTGGTACTGGGACCGGGCTGGCCTGGAATCCTGCTGCATGAGGCCATCGGCCATGGCCTGGAGGGTGACTTCAACCGCAAGGGTACCTCGGCGTTTTCTGGCCGCATCGGTGAAAAAGTCGCCTCGGAACTGTGCACAGTGGTGGACGATGGTACCCTCAAGAACCGCCGCGGATCGCTCACTATGGACGACGAAGGCACCCCGACCCAGTGCACCACTCTGATCGAGAACGGCATCCTCAAGGGTTATCTGCAGGACAAGCTGAATGCACGCCTCATGGGTGTCCCGCCCACCGGCAACGGCCGGCGTGAGTCCTTCGCACACCTGCCCATGCCACGTATGACCAACACTTATATGCGCGCTGGTACCCATGATCCCGAGGAAATTATCCGCTCGGTGAAGCGTGGGCTGTATGCCGTGAATTTCGGCGGCGGCCAGGTGGACATCACCAGCGGCAAGTTCGTGTTCTCTGCCAGTGAGGCCTACCTGATCGAAGATGGC
>JAJYBN010000127.1 GCA_021779005.1 Pseudomonadota bacterium | reverse complement strand
ATTGTGCCGCATCGTCGTTCAGTCATCTCCAAGAACATCCTTCGGTGGCGGCGCTGCCAAGACTTCACGCATACCATTGGTCTGCAATGGTCCGACGATACCGGCAGATTCCATCTGCTCGATCATACGCGCCGCGCGGTTGTAGCCGATCTTCAGGCGCCGCTGTACACCAGAGATGGAGGCACGTCTCGATTCGGTGACGATGCGCACTGCTTGGTCGTAAAGTTCGTCTGACTCGGCATCCATGCCGCCCTCGCCGGCTTCGCCGAATCCCGGGATACCCGGCAAAGATTCCATCGGCCGTAGGATTTCATCCATATAGGGCGGCAGCTTGCCCTTGAGGCTCTCACGCAGCTTGTTAACCACCTTGTGCACTTCCTGGTCGCTCACGAATGCGCCGTGCACGCGTACCGGCACTGCGGTGCCTGGTGGCAGGAACAGCATGTCGCCGTGCCCCAGCAGCGATTCGGCGCCCTGCTGGTCCAGGATGGTGCGCGAGTCCACCCGCGCCGACACCTGGAAGGCGATACGCGCGGGGATGTTGGCCTTGATGAGCCCGGTGATCACATCCACGGACGGGCGTTGCGTGGCCAGCACCAGATGGATGCCGGAGGCACGCGCTTTCTGCGCCAGTCGCGTGATCAGTTCTTCGACTTTCTTGCCGACCACGATCATCAGGTCTGCCAGTTCGTCCACCACCACCACGATGCTGTACAGTGGTTTGAGCGTCGGGATATCGGCATCGTCCAGTTCGTTCAGATCCTCCGGCTTGAGCAGCGGATCACGGATGGGCTTACCTGCATCCATCGCGTCTTTGACCTTGCGGTTATAACCCGCCAGGTTGCGCACGCTGAGTGCTGCCATCAGGCGGTAGCGCCGCTCCATCTCCGCCACGCACCAGCGCAAGGCGTTGGCGGCTTCGCGCATGTCGGTGACTACCGGCGTCAGCAGATGCGGGATGCCCTCATACACCGAGAGCTCCAGCATCTTGGGATCGATCATGATGAGCCGCGTGTGTTCAGTGGTGGCCTTGTACAACAGGCTCAGGATCATGGCGTTCAGAGCCACAGATTTTCCGGACCCGGTGGTACCGGCGATCAACAGGTGCGGCATGCGCTCCAGGTCCGCCACCACCGGATTGCCGCCGATGTCCTTGCCCAGGGCCAGCGTCAGCGGCGAGCGCGACTCGTCATATTCTTTCGATTTCAAGATCTCACCGAGGGTCACGAGTTCGCGTGACTCATTCGGTATCTCCAGGCCCACCACCGATTTGCCTGGGATCACTTCCACAACACGCACGCTGATGGCCGAGAGCCCGCGCGCCAGATCCTTCGAAAGGTTGGAGATCTGGCTGACCTTCACACCCGGCGCCGGCTGTAGTTCGAAACGCGTGACCACCGGACCTGGATTCACCGCCACCACTTGCACTTCTACGCCGAAGTCCCTGAGCTTGAGTTCCACGGTGCGCGACATGGCTTCGAGTGCGGACTCTGAATAACCGTCCACGCGCTGCGGCTGATCGTCCAGCAGCGATAGCGGCGGTAGCTCTGAATCCAGCGGCGGCTCGAACAGCGGCACCTGGCGCTCGCGCTCTACCCGCGGACTGGGTGGGACCGCCTTCATGACAGGTTCGATGCGTGGCTTCGCACGGTTCTGTACCTCTTCCTGGCGCACCCGAATGATCTCGACCTGCTGTTCACGGCTGCGGCGTGCCTGGATAGCCTCGCGCAGCCAGCCCCAGCGGTTGTGCAACCGTTCAGCAAAAATGATGCTGAAACGTCCGATGCGGTCCATGACCGCCAACCACGACAGACCGGTGAATACTGTGACCGCACTCAGGAACAGGGCCAGTAGCAACAGCGTGGCGCCCAGGTCGCTGAGTCCATGGGCGAAGCCCTTGCCGATGAAATCCCCCAAGACCCCGCCGGCATCCACCGGCAAAGTGCCCTGGCTCACATGCCAATTGATAGAGGTCATGCCACTGGCTGTCAGCAGTGCCAGCACCAGCCCGCCGATACGCATACCCAGGTGCCATTTGTTGATGGGATTGGTGGATTTTCGGGACCGGAAGATCATCCAGCCGGACCAGGCCAGCAGGATGGGAAACAGGAACGCGGGGTAGCCGAACAGGAAATACAGGCCCGCCGACAGCCATGCCCCGACCGGACCGATGGCGTTATGCACCGGTCCTCCGGTACCACTATAGAAAGGACTCGAATCGATGGGGCTATAGGTCACCAGGCAGGCGAATAGCAGCAAGGCGATGGCGAGCAACACCCACAGGGCTGCCTCCTTGAGGCCCTGTGCCAGATGGATGGCCATGGGTGAATGCTTTTTTTCTTTGAGCGTCGCCTGAGCCACTGTTTGACCTGACTTTAAGTAACTATTATATCTTATTGTATTATAATACTATTTTAGTAATGCAGGATGGACCACTTTACCGGCGTCCACATTGATGCCCTTGCGCAGCGGTGCATCGCTGCGCCAGCTTTCAGACGCCAGCTTCAGGGCATAGGGCGTGATGGCCGCAGACAGGGCCTGGGAGGATGTGCGTGGTACTGCACCCGGCATGTTGGTGACGGTGAAATGGGTCACACCCTCCCAGACATAGGTGGGCTTGTCCCAGGTGGTGGGTTTGGTGGTCTCTACGCAGCCGCCCTGGTCCACGGAGATGTCCGCCACCACGCTGCCCGGCTGCATAGACTTCACCATCTCGGCCGAGACCACGTGCGGGGCCTTCTCTCCGGTGATCAGCACTGCACCCACCACAATATCCGCAAACTTCACGGCCTCCGCGATATCAGCCTTGTGGGGATACAGGGCTGTAACGTTGGGCCCCAGAGAGCGCATGTGCTCCATGCGGTCGCGGGAGATGTCGAATACCGTGACCTCGGCACCCATGCCCGCCGCCACTGTGGCGGATGCGCCACCGGCCACACCCGCTCCGACGATCACCACCCGGCCGCGTTTGGCGGCCGGTACCCCGCCCAGCAGGATGCCTTTGCCGCCCTGGGGCTGGTGCAGCAGGTGTGTGCCGACCTGGATTGATAGACGCCCGGCGATATCACTCATCGGGGCCAGCAGCGGCGTGCGTCCATCCACCTCCACGGTCTCGAAGGCGACCGCCGTTAAGCCGATCTTCTTCAGGGCCTCGGTGAGCGCCGGCAGCGCCGCCAGGTGCAGATAACAGAACAGCAGGTGTTCCTTCCGCAGCAACTTGAGGTCGGGTTCGATGGGCTCCTTGACCTTCACGATCATCTCGGCTTTGCCGTAGACGTCGGCAGCCGTGTCCAGCACTTCCACGCCTACGGCGCTGAAATGCTCGTCGCTGTAGCCACTCTTCACGCCGGCGTTATGCTCGATGCAAACCTGATGGCCATGGCGGACCAGTTCGGCGGCGGCTGCCGGGATCAGGCCGACGCGGCCTTCAAGCGGCTTGAGCTCGCGGGGAATACCAATGCGCATGCTGACTCCTTTACGCTAAGGGTGTGTTTTCGTACCATGGCCGCCTTCGCGGCCGTTTATATAAATACGGCAAAGCCCGGCTGGCGTGCATTCGGCCAAACCACTCGGGCTGCGGACTTCTCCTTGAGTTTAATCACGCTGGGACGACCCAGGAATGCTGCCGCCGTCGGGAACTGTGCGCTTGAAATCCAGCGCGCTGTCGCCATCTCGGCACTGAGGATAATTATACATGAGTGCTCCAAAACACTGCCGCTTGCTGATCCTGGGTTCCGGTCCTGCTGGTTATACCGCCGCGGTGTATGCAGCACGCGCCAATCTGAAACCGGTACTGGTCACCGGCATCGAACAAGGTGGCCAGCTCATGACCACTACCGAAGTTGACAACTGGCCCGGCGACGTGGAGGGGCTGCTGGGCCCGGCGCTCATGGAGCGCATGCTCAAACACGCGCTGCGATTCAAGACCGAGGTGATCTTGGACCATATCAACAAGGCGGACCTGAGTAAGCACCCTTTCTGGCTGACCGGCGACCAGCACCACTACACCTGCGATGCGCTCATCATCGCCACCGGCGCCACCGCCCGTTACCTAGGCCTGCCGTCCGAGGAAGCCTACAAGGGCCGCGGCGTGTCCGCCTGCGCCACCTGCGATGGTTTCTTCTACAAGGGCCAGCACGTTGCGGTCATCGGCGGCGGCAACACCGCCGTGGAAGAAGCCCTGTATCTCTCCAACATCGCATCCAAAGTCACGATGGTGCACCGCCGCGACAAGTTCCGCGCGGAGAAGATCCTGGCGCATGAACTCATCGAAAAATCCAAACACGGCAATGTGGAAATCCTCTGGGATCACACCGTCGATCAAGTATTGGGCGATGATTCCGGCGTTACCGGCCTGCAGGTGCGCAGCACCCAACATGAAGATCAGGTCCAGCAAGTGCCTTCCAAAGGGGTATTC
>JAJYBN010000126.1 GCA_021779005.1 Pseudomonadota bacterium | reverse complement strand
ACTCTTTATGGTGTGAACACGCGGTCATCACTGCAGCGGGTGCTAGCAGCCGCACGCCGGCAGCCGAGTCCGCGCCTGGTGCTGGCTACCGGTGATCTGGTCCATGATGAATCGCCTGCGGGTTATCAGACATTGATGGCCATGCTCACTACGCTGGAAGTGCCGGTGGCTGCCATCGCCGGCAACCATGATGCGCTCAACTCGTTACAAGCTATCGCTGGCAAAAATATACGGATTGGAGGTAAGCACAGGCTTGGTGCCTGGTGCATCGTGCTGCTGAATACACTGGTACCGGGAGACACCGGCGGCCACCTGGATGCGGACGAACTGCGATTCCTGGATACTGCACTCACCCAATCACGCGATGTGCATGCATTGATCGCCCTGCATCATCAGCCGGTGGCCATTGGATGCGCGTGGCTGGATCGCATCGGTCTCAATAATGCCGCTGCATTCTTTGAGGTACTGGATCGCTATCAGCACGTGCGTGCCGTAGTCTGGGGACATGTACATCAGTCTTTCGAAGCAGACCGCCGTGGAGTACGCCTGATGGCCACGCCTTCGACCTGCGCACAATTCCTGCCGGACTCGGGTAATTTTGCACTGGATACCCGGCCGCCTGGCATGCGCTGGCTGACACTGCACCCGGATGGCCATATCGATACACAGATAGAATGGCTCGGAAATTGATGTGTATGAACGAGAAACTATGATCATGATCAAAAATCCTGTGGGTCGACTGTTGATGCTGGTGTGTATCGCAGCGGCCCTGGTCGCTTGCAAGGGCGCCAAACAAAGCGCTGCACCCGCTGCGAATACTGCAATCGCTGCAGCAACTACCCAGAGCATAGCCGCGGCGGAAACTCCCAGCCGCCATTTCCTTTGGCGCATCAGTAAAGGCCGCGATTCCCTGTACCTGGTGGGATCGCTGCATGCGCTCAATCCGGATAATTACCCGCTGCCCGAGCAGATGGAAAACGCCTTCAAGCATTCGTATGCCCTGGTGGAGGAGATCAACCTGACCACGGTGGATACTGCCAGCATGCAGCAGGAAGCCCTGCGGATGGGCGCTTATCCACACGGAAAATCCTTGCGCACAGAACTGCCTCGCGATGTGTATCAAAAAGTGTCCGATGGCGCACACAAGCTCGGCATCGACATGCAGCGGCTAGACCGGTTACGCCCATGGTTGGGCAGTATCGCGATCCTGGATATGCAACTGAAACAGGCGGGCTACAGTGCCAGTGCCGGAGTGGATCATCATTTTGCCGATGAAGCCCAAATGAGCGGCAAGCACATCATCGGCCTGGAAACACCCCACTTCCAGCTGCAGCTGTTGGCGGAGCTGCCCGCCAGAGTACAGCAGGAAATGCTGCTGCAATCATTGGATCAGGCGATGGAGTTCAACAAGGAGATGCAGGGCTTGATCGATGCCTGGGGTAAGGGAGATACGGCTGCGCTGGAAAAAATCCTGAGACACGACTTCGGCGCTTACCCTCTGGCCTACAAGCTGCTGATCGTGGATCGTAACCGTGCCTGGATGCCGCAACTGCAGCGCTTGATGCGCAGCGGCCGGCACTACTTCGTGGTGGTGGGCGCGCTGCACATGGTGGGTACGGAAGGCCTGCTGGCGCGCTTCAAAAAGGCAGGTTACAAGGTAGAACAGTTATAGAGGTACTCGATTCGATACAAATCAGTCCTGGTATTTTAACTCAATCATGTTACCTGAAAAACATCACTCGCCTTAAATCTCAATCATCTCGAAGTCTTCCTTGCCTGAGCCACAATCAGGGCAGCGCCAGTTGAGCGGCACGTCTTCCCACTTAGTGCCCGGCGGCAGCCCGCTTTCCGGATGGCCCTTGGCCTCCTCATAGACGACCCCGCAGAGGACGCACATATAGGATTTCATCGTGGTCTTTATGGCCAGGGCTTCAGTCACACTCATGGTTGTCAACTCGCGCAGAATCAAGGTTTGCAGGCGGGTATTTTCGCACGACACTCCCGGCGACGGAACCTCTCAGGAGTAAAATTCATGCATGCATGCAGACATCCCACCACCCGTGGTACTTATCATCGCCGGTCACGACCCCTCGGGTGGTGCGGGGATGGTCGCGGACATACAGACAGTCAGCGCACTTGGTGGACACCCGGCACCCGTGATATCAGCAATCACGGTACAAGACACCGTGAATGTCCGGCAGGTTGAGACGGTTTCGCCGCAGCTCATCGCCAGCCAGGCGCGAGCGGTATTAGCGGATATGCCAGTGGCGACCATAAAACTCGGTCTGGTCGTGACTGCTGACGCAGCCCAGGCAATCGTGCAGATACTCAAGGCGCATGCGGAAATTCCAGTAGTTCTGGATCCGGTATTGGCAGCCGGTGGCGGCGCCCAACTGGTGGACGAGACGATGATCAATGCGTATCTGGAATCACTGGTACCTCTGGCCACCGTGATCACGCCCAATACGGCCGAAAGCCGCCGGCTGGCGCCGCACGCAAACGATACCCAGTCGCGCGCCGCTGCCCTGCTGGCGCGTGGTTGCCGGCATGTGCTGATCACGGGTGCCGATGAGCATACCAGCGACGTACACAACAGCTTTTTCAGTCAGGAAGGTACGCAACAACAATTCTCCTGGCCGCGATTGCCGGGCAACTATCATGGTTCCGGATGCACCCTCGCTGCCGCCATCGCAACGCTGATCGCCCTAGGGAACGCCCCGCTGGCAGCCGTCGAGCTCGCCCAGCGCTATACCTGGGAGACCCTGAAGCATGGCTGGCCATTGGGCAAAGGGCAGCGGGTCCCAAACCGCCAGATCAAATCATGAGTCCTTCAATCGATAACCTGCGCGGCCTGTATGTCATCACCGACGACCATCTCACACCGGGCGATAAGATGCTGCCGGCGGTGTCTGCGGCCATCCACGGCGGTGCACGGCTGGTGCAATACCGCGATAAATCACTGGACTGGCCAGGGCGCGCACGCCAGGCGCGTGATCTGCTACGGCTCTGCCATGACCATGAGGTTCCGTTGATCATCAACGATGACGTGGAACTGGCGGTTGCCATCGGCGCCGACGGCGTGCATCTGGGCGATAAAGACATGGTACTGAATGAGGCACGTGTACGGCTGGGTCCACGGGCGATCATCGGGGTATCCTGTTATGACTCGCTGGATCTTGCGGTACGTGCGGCACATGCGGGTGCCGACTATGTGGCCTTCGGCAGTTTCTTCGCTTCACCCAGCAAGCCGCAGGCAGTGCGCGCACTCCCGTCACTGCTGGAATCCGCGCGGACTACATTGAACGTGCCGATCTGTGCCATCGGTGGGATTACACCGGAAAACGGCGCGGCACTGATCAAGGCCGGTGCCCACATGCTGGCTGTGATCAGCGGTATATTTGCACAGCAGGATTTTACAACCGCTGCTCGCCGTTACGCGCAGCTGTTTTCATGACGATGGCATACGCAGTCGCATTGCATATGAAATATCCTGCACATTAACCACTCAACAAGTGGAGTAAAGCGTGAAACCGGATTTGTTCGAGCAAGCCAGCCGCTATATACCCGGTGGCGTCAATTCACCGGTGCGTGCCTTCAAAGGCGTGGGTGGCGAGCCGCTGTTCATCGAGCGCGCCACAGGCGCTTATATCTACGCGACCGATGGCCGCCGGTATATCGATTACGTAGGCTCGTGGGGCCCCATGATCGCAGGCCACGCACATCCACGCGTGCTGCAGGCGGTGCAACAGACCATCGCCAAAGGACTAAGCTTCGGCGCGCCCACGGAACTCGAGACCCAGCTGGCCCGGCGCATCTGCGAATGCATGCCATCCATCGAACTGGTGCGCATGGTGAATTCCGGCACCGAGGCCACCATGAGCGCCATACGTCTGGCGCGGGCTTTCACCGGCCGTGACCTCATCGTCAAGTTTGAAGGCGGCTATCACGGCCATTCCGATGCGTTGCTGGTCAAGGCGGGTTCCGGCGCTTTAACACTGGGCGTACCGACCTCGCCGGGAGTGCCCGCAGCACTTGCGGCGCTGACCCTGACGCTGCCCTACAACGACAGTGAGGCGGTGGGCGCGGCTTTCAAAAAATTCGGCAAGCAGATCGCGTGCGTCATCGTGGAACCCATCGCCGGCAACATGAGTTGCGTACCACCAGCGGCTGAGTTCCTGCCGACACTGCGTGAATGGTGTACGCAACACAACAGCCTGCTGATATTCGATGAAGTCATGACGGGCTTCCGCGTAGCGCGCGGCGGTGCCCAGGCGCTGTATCGTATCCAGCCCGACCTGACCACACTCGGCAAGATCATCGGTGGCGGACTGCCGGTGGGTGCGTTCGGAGGACGCCGCGAAATCATGCAGCAGCTTGCGCCTCTGGGACCGGTCTATCAGGCCGGCACCCTGTCCGGCAATCCGGTGGCG
>JAJYBN010000125.1 GCA_021779005.1 Pseudomonadota bacterium | reverse complement strand
GATGCCACGAGTTTGCGGTGCGAATGGATGCTCATGAGCATACCGAAACCGGCCATCAGCGTCACCAGAGAACTGCCGCCATAACTTACCAGTGGCAATGGCACACCCACCACCGGAAGGATGCCCGAGACCATTCCACTATTGATGAAAACGTAGGTGAACAGGGCCATGCTGAGCGCACCACCAAGCAACCGTGAATAGGTATCCTGGGCACGCAGCGAGATGATCAGTGCTCGTGCGATGATGAAACCATACAGCGCCAGCAACACAATCACGCCGATGAAACCAAACTGTTCCCCGAGCACCGCGTAGATAAAATCCGTGGAGCTTTCTGGCAGGAAATCCAGTTGTGATTGGCTGCCGTGCAACCAACCCTTGCCAAAAAGCCCGCCGGAACCGATGGCGATCTGTGACTGGATTATGTGGTAGCCAGCCCCCAGCGGATCACGCTCTGGATTCAAGAAAATCAGCACGCGTTCCCGTTGGTAACCATGCATGAAGTGCCACAGGATTGGTGTGATGATGGCTAAAGCCACAGCCAGGAGCAGTATCACGCGCCAACGCAGACCCGCCAGGAATACGCCAAAGGCGCCGGCGCTGAGGATCAGCAGCGCTGTGCCTAGATCCGGTTCGACGGCTACCAGCAGCACCGGGATGAATACCATGGCGGCCAGCGGCAAAAGCTGTTTCCAGTTGGGCGGCAATGGTTTCTCATGCAGATACCAAGCCACCATCATGGGTACCGCGATCTTCATGATCTCAGAAGGCTGGATGCGCACGAAACCTAGACTTAACCAACGTTGTGCGCCCCGCCCGATATGGCCCGAATGCAGCGTGAACAACAGCAGCACCAGACCGATAGCGAACAGCCAGGGCGACCATAGGCGTAAAAACTGGGGCGATATCTGGGCCACCGCCAGCAGCACGACGAAGGATAACCCCAGGCGTATGGCCTGCCGGTAAACCATGCCGGTATCCTGGTTGCTGGCACCGTAGAGTATCGCCAATCCTATGAGCGCCAGTACCACCACCGCCAGCAACAGCGGCCCGTCCAGATTCAGGCGGCGCAACAGGCGTTCGCCTAAAGTCAGCTCACCGCGGCCTGGTGAATATGCGATATCACTGAAAGTCATGGCGCACCCGGTTTAACAACGGCCTCCTGCAGAAGATAGGCATCCATCACCTTGCGCGCTATGGGTGCGGCGGTGGATGCGCCGCCGCCGCCGTGTTCCGCTACCACTGCAACAGCAATACGCGGATCATCTACCGGGGCGAAAGCGATGAATAGTGCATTGTCGCGCAGCTGCCTGGGAATATCGGATTCATCCTCTTCGCCAAAGACACCCAGACGTTTACGGCGCACCTGGGCGGTACCAGTCTTGCCGCCGATCGTGTAGCGAGCGCCCACACCGATGCCATGGGCGGTACCCTGCCAGCTTGCCACCACATTCTTCATGGCTTCGGTCACGATTTTCCAGGCGTTCGGATAGGTCTCCTGTACAGCGGGCAAAGCCCGCGGCGTCGTCTCACTGATGGTACCGGAAAGTGGATCACCGATGGCATGCAACAAATGCGGCACGAAGCGCTGGCCGTGCATGGCAATCGCTGCCACACCGTCAGCCAGTTGCAGTGGCGTCACCAGCAGATAGCCTTGTCCGATACCGACAATGACCAGATCACCCAGGTACCAGGGCGCATGCAGATTTTTGCGTTTCCACTCGGGCGAGGGCACTACCCCGACGCGCTCACCCATGAGGTCGATACCAGTTGGTTCGCCGAAGCCGAGCTGCGTGGTCAGATAGTCATGGATGCGGTCGATGCCGAGTTTGAGAGCTACGGTATAGAAATACACATCGCAGGATTCTGTAATGGCGTTTGGCATGTCGATCTCCCCGTGACCGCCGCGTTTCCAGTCGCGATACGGGTTCGGGTTGCTGGGGAGATAGAAGTATCCGGGACACATCAAATCCTTGAAGGGGTTCACTACGCCGTAATCCAGAGCTGCCAGTGCCAGGAACGGCTTGATGGTAGACCCAGGCGGGTATTGGCCGCGCAGGGCTCTGTTGAACAATGGCTGGTTGGGGTTGGTGTTGAGCTTGGCGAAATCGCTGGGACTGATACCGCCCACAAATTGATTCGGATCGAAAGAGGGTGTGCTCACCAGAGCCAGGAGCTCACCGTTACGCGGGTCGATGGCCACCACTGCGCCGTTATAATCGCCGAGTGCTTTTTCTGCGGCTTCTTGCAGGCGTACATCGATGCTCAAGTAAAGATTGCTGCCCGGTACCGGCGGAGCGTAAGCGACTATCCGTACCACGCGGCCCTGGGCATCGGTTTCCACCTGGCGGGTGCCTACGGAGCCATGCAGTAGACTTTCATAAGATCCCTCGATGCCGACTTTGCCCACCTGCGAAGTATTGTTGTACTGCTCAGGGTCCAGGCTTGCGAGTTCATCGGGACTGATGATGCCGGTGTAACCCAGTACGTGTGAAGTCACCGGGCCCAATGGGTAGTAACGCGCCAGCGTGGCGCGGATATCCACACCCGGGAAATTCTGGCGATCCACTGCGAAGTTCGCAATTTCGGTATCGGAAAGATTGGAACGCAATGGTAAAGGCTGATATGGCCTCTTGGTTTTCAGCAGATCATTGAACTGCTTAAGGTCCTGGGGGCGGATGTCCACGATCTTGCCTAGAGCAGCGATGGTGGCTTGCAGGTCCGTGACTTGTTCGGGGATGATATCCAGTTCGTAACTGGGACGATTCTCGGCCAGCAGCACCCCATTGCGGTCATAGATCAAACCGCGCGGTGGGGTCACCTGTTCGGTCCGCAGCCGATTGCCTTCAGCGAGGGTCGCGTAATAAGAATGGTTGATGACCTGCAGATAGAAAAGCCGTATAGCCACCGCCAGCAACAACACGACTCCGACGATGGCGACAATGACGATGCGTGTAGCAAACTGGTGACGTTCCAGCCATTCGTTACGGATGCGGATGCGTGCCATTGATTACAGATATATAAGAGTGGCGAGCATCAGCTCACCTGATAGCGTTGCTGCAGCAGGTTTAAGAGCTGCATCATCCAGGGCCACAGCAGTGTGGAAATTAATACTGGCATCCAGCGCAACAGCGCCCCTTGTGTATATCCAAGCATGCCGTCCACCCAGAACAGTACAAAGGAGTAGAGCAGCATCAGACCCAGTACTGTCAGCGTCTGCTGCCACCAAGGGTATACACGGATCTGTAGATGCAACTTGAGCGTAAACCAAGACACCAGCAGCAAAGCCAGTGCATGTTCGCCCAACAGACTTCCAGTAAGCGCATCCATCAGGATGCCGACCAAGAACGTGACCAATAAGCCCACCCGGTGCGGTAGGAACAGGCACCAGTACACCGTGATCAGCATCAACCAGGCGGGACGGAACGGCTCTGCCCAGTCCGGTAGCGGCCATATGCTGAGCAGTAAAGCCGCCAGGTAGGTGGCCACGATGACCCAGTTGGCACGGCGCTGTATCGTGTTCCTCATCGTGGCTTTTTAACCGGAGTTTTTGTTTTACTCCCGATTTCCGGTTTCGGCGCCGGCACCGGAGCCTGTGCGGGAAAATACAGCAATACGTCATGTCCGTGATTCAGGTCCGCCATCGCGTGCGCGCTCACGCTTGCAAAAGGCTCCGCAGGATCACGGCGTACTTGTGAGACGACTGCGACCGGGTATCCGGGCGGGTAGCGGCCATCGAGGCCGGAACTCACCAGCAGATCACCCGGCTTGATATCGGCGTTATTGGGGATGTAGGGCAAAGACAGGTTTTCCACATCGGCACTACCGATGGCGAGGGTGCGTAGGCCGGTGCGATTGATTTCGACCTGGATTGCCTGACTGGGATCGGTGATGAGAGCGACCTGCGAAGAAAATGGGTCTGCCTGTGTGACCTGACCGATGATGCCATGGGCATCCAGCAGGGTTTGGCCTTCGAACACACCAGCGTTTGTGCCTTTGTCGATCACGATCACATGCCTGAATGGATCCATATCCACCGCCAGTAATGTGGCGACCACTACGTGACCGCTGAGCCTGGCTCCGGCCTGCATGAGTTCGCGCAGACGAGCGTTTTCCTGTTGCAATGCTTCAGTTTGCTGCAGCTGCACTGCATCTATCAGCAGTTGTTGCTTGAGGCGAGTGTTTTCCCTCACCAGTGCGGTGTGCAGGGCGAGGTAGGCATGCGCCTGCAACTGCCTGTGCAGCTGCGCGGGCAGGTCGCGGGTGATCAGGCTCCAGCCGAAGAACGAGCGGTAGCCGGGCGTGAGCAGCATGGCGATCGCGCCCGCGCCCAGCACCGCCGCTTGTCCGCGCAGAGAACCCAGCGCGGCGCGCAGCGGCTGCCCGCGCAGCAGCGCGTACAGCAGCAGCGCCAGCGGCAGGGTGATCGCCGTTTCG
>JAJYBN010000124.1 GCA_021779005.1 Pseudomonadota bacterium | reverse complement strand
ACTTCATGGCGACGGGTTCGGTATGGTCGCCACCGGTGTCGGCAACAGCGACAGGGGCGTCAGCATCACCGGCACACCGTTCTCGAAGCTCGCCCAATCCAGCTGGCGGTGGATGCGGCCAGCATTGTCCATGGTCAGCAGTCCCGTCATGCCTTGTACCGGTATGCTGAATCCACTGCCCTTGTAGAGCAATGGCACAAGCCGCCAGGCATCGAATCCCAGGGCATACAGCCGGCTGTTCCCCAAAACATTATTGGGCCACAGGCTCGCGACAGTCTTGCTGGTATCCGCTGCGGCACCACTAGTCTCCAGGGTCCAGGGCATGTCATCGAAGCTGATGCCGTCGAGATCAGGGTCCGCGGGGTCGCCGGGCTGATACACCTGGGAGGTCGCGTACACCGGCACATCGATGGCGTGGTAAAACTGCAGTTGCGGCCGGATCAGTTTAGCGTCAACGGTATTGGCCGCCAGGAATATGAACTGGATGTCCTGACGGCGGCGCGGCTCGAACTGCAGCCGCGTGCCAAGCAATCCGGCCAGCTGGTCTTCACGAAACTGGCTCTGGTCCAGATTGAGCAGTCGGGTGATGGAGACGGAAAAATCGCTGGCATTCGGCGGATAGGACTGGGTGCCGAGCAGGGTACCGCCCAGTTGCGCGAAGCGCGCAGAAAAAGCCTTCAGTACCCGCGAGCCCCAGTCGCCTTGCGCGATCAGTGCGACTCCGCGTGTCAGACCCTCCGCGACCAGGCGCTCCGCCACCTGGGTTGCTTCATCCTCCGGCGGCAGACCGAACTGGAACAGCCCCGGAGGCGTGGGTTGGCTGGGGTCCAGCGAGTTGAGGGCAAGGACCGGGACCGGCAATGAACCCAACGCAGCGATGCCACTCACGGCATCTTTAATAAGCGGTCCAACAACCATATCCGCACCCGCCGCCACGGCCTGACGATAGGCCGCCTGTGCACCCATGGCGGTAGCGCCAGTGTCATATAACCTCACGTCGGGCGCGCTGTCAGTATTCGATAGCTGGAAATAGGCTGTGAACAGGCCGTCCCGAACGGCATCGGCGGCGGATTGATAGGCACCCGACAACGGCAACAGTACGGCGACACGCGCAGGATAGGTCACGAAGACTTTTTGTTTGGCGATCAGATCCGGAACGATATCCTGGTTGGCCGGATGATCCGGGTTGTTCGCCTGCCAGGCCTGCAGCTGTTGCAGCATCTTTTGCGGCTGCTGCCAGAGATTGCGGGCAAGGTTGCCGAGCTGCAGCCAGCCACGCACCGTCGGTGAAATAGCCTTGGGTAACGTCTGGGGATTGATCGCCGCATGGCTTTGATTCATGACCTCCCAGATTTTTTGATGATTATCCTGGATAGCCGCACTGTTATTGCCGAGGTATGCTTCGCGTTCACTCAGGTCCGCCACGGCTGCGACGGTGTCATTCATGGCTACGTGTACCTGGGCACGTAACAGCAAAGTCCGTGTTTTCAGCTCATCGGGCAGTGCTGCCAGTGGGAAATTCAAATGCTTGAGTGCGGCTTGGGGTTGTTGCGCAGCAAAATCCAGATTCGCCTTGAGCAGTTCTACGCGCGCATTGAGTGACGGGTACAAGATTTTTTCCTGGACCTGCGCCAGCAACTTCCAGGCATTCTGGCTTTGCCGGGCCTGCCACCAGTCTTCCGCAGCACTCACCAGGTATTCATTGCGTTGTTGACCCTGGGCAGTGTTTGCCAGAGTTGTATATATTTGGGCGGCAGCGGCAAATTTACCTTGCTGTTCCAGCTGCAGGGCCTGGGTGGTCTGGCTCTGGAGGGGCGGCACTGCAGGACTGATGGCGCAACCATCCAACACACCCACAAGCATCATAAGCAGGCAAAGGTAGCGTAAAAGGATTAGTACGGTCTTGCCTTGCATGAATTTCGGATTCCGTTGCAGGATGGGGTGCGTAATCATACCTTTCCGGGCGGCTCGCGGGAAAACCATGGGGATAGCATGACTAAAATGAACCAGGGGATACTGTATGTGGTCGCCACGCCCATCGGGAATCTTGATGACATGTCACCACGGGCGCGACGTACCCTGGCCGAAGTAGCACTCATCGCCGCCGAAGATACGCGCCATACGGGCATGCTGCTCAGCCATTTCGGTATACGGACGCCACTCATCGCAATGCATGAACATAACGAAGCTCAAAAGACGCCAATGCTGGTCGAGAAGCTCCTGGCAGGCTTCTCGCTGGCACTAGTATCGGATGCCGGTACACCCCTCATCAGCGACCCGGGTTTCAACTTGGTACGCGCGGCCAGGGCAGCCGGCATCCGCGTGATACCCATACCGGGTGCCTGTGCATTGATCGCCGCACTCTCGGTAAGTGGGTTACCCACGGACCGTTTCGTGTTCGAGGGGTTCCTGCCATCCAAAGCAGTGGCCCGCAGGAAACGGCTAGCTGAGCTAGCTACAGACACACGCACACTGGTGTTTTACGAGTCGATTCACCGTCTCAAGGAATCCCTGTCTGATATGGTGCAGATGTTGGGCGGTGAACGGCACAGCTTGATAGCACGTGAGATTACCAAACTGCATGAAGAAATATGCGACGGAACGCTTACTCAGCTCCTGGACCAGGTTGAGTCTGATAGTTTCGCAATACAGGGCGAGGTAGTGCTCGTAGTGGCGGGTGACACCCAATTCAGTCCAGCTGAAACTACTCTGGATATTGAGCGGCTTCTCAAGATCCTCCTTACTGCGATGCCTGTGAAGCAGGCAGTCGTGTTGGCAGTGAAAATAACCGGTTTAAACAAAAATCAGCTATATCAGAAGGCGCTTGTTTTATCGGAAAAAAATCCGCCAGAAGAGGTGTGATAAACCAATTGAAATCGAGACATATTTTTATGTCGCTATCGTTGAATTAATTATCAAAATCGTGAATATAACCCACAGACGAAAGTGTGCAGATCAGTGGTGGAGTTCATAAAAAATAGCTGTAGTCATTGCGTTTGTAGTATCTAGGCACAGCCTGTGCTCATCGAAAAAATACCTATTTGATAATCGCTCCGGTATCATGCTTGCCGGAGTCGGCCGGGCGGTCGCTGCGTTCGCGCAGAGGAAAGTCCGGGCTCCATAGGACGAGGTGCCAGGTAACGCCTGGGGGGCGTGAGCCCACGGACAGTGCCACAGAAAACATACCGCCGATGGCCTTCGGGCTCAGGTAAGGGTGAAAAGGTGCGGTAAGAGCGCACCGCGCGACGGGTAACCGGCCGCGGCACGGAAAACCCCACCTGGAGCAAGACCAAATAGGGGAGCAACGGGCTTGTCCCGCACATGTGGTCCGCATGGCTTCCGGGTAGGTCGCTCGAGGTGTACGGTGACGTACATCCCAGATGAATGACTGTCCCTCGACAGAACCCGGCTTACAGGCCGACTCCTTTCCTTTAAATTTCCATTTAAATTTGACCACACCTGTAATCTTTAGTGTGACAAGACTTCGGTTTTTGAACCGAAGCCCGTAGTCATACAACTCCTTGTAATTGTTGATTTTTTCAGAATTCGCCGTATTAAACTTCGAAGAAATTCTTACAAATTAGGGGTATTCGAACGGGATTTTGCATGATTTAGGAAATTTGCCCGGACTTGTCACGATCTAAGGTCCTACCTCGGCACGAAATAAGCTTAGCGCGAGTATTGGCGGGTGCTGGGAACCTCAATTCCTAATATCGCACTATTAACGAATAAGGCGTATTGTGTTAATAATAAGCCTCGTTATTCACATAAATGAGAATAGGGCCCCATGAAGCGCGGAACTACCGGCCACTACGAGACCACCTCCACTGCGGGCGAGAGTGTGCGTGCCTTCGTGCCCGCCCCGTTACCTCCCAATCCACCTGTGGAACTCCATGGTAAGCGCCAGCGCCTGCTGGAACGCGCGCTGCTAGCCTGCGGACGGCTGGATGGCGTTAGCGCCCTGCTGCCAGACCCTGATCTCTTCCTCTATGCCTATGTCCGTCGGGAAGCTGTGCTCTCCAGCCAGATCGAGGGTACGCAATCGTCGCTATCTGATCTGCTGCTGTTCGAGCTGAATGAGGCGGCAGGTGTGCCCTTCGACGACGTGGTCGAAGTTTCCAACTATGTCGCCGCACTGGAGCATGGCCTTGCAAGGCTGCGCGGAGATTTTCCGTTGTCTAACCGTCTGCTGCGTGAAGTTCATGAACGTCTTCTGGCCCGCGGTCGCGGTGCCAACAAGCAACCCGGTGCATTTCGCACCAGTCAGAACTGGATCGGTGGCACCAGCCCCGGCAATGCCCAGTACGTGCCACCACCACCACAGCGTGTGGAGGAGTGCATGGGCGCGCTCGAACGCTTCATTAACGCCCGTGAAGATGGACTGCCTACACTTGTGTCAGCCGGGCTCGCGCACGTGCAATTCGAGACCATCCAT
>JAJYBN010000123.1 GCA_021779005.1 Pseudomonadota bacterium | reverse complement strand
GTTTTTGAGATTGTAGTTAAAGTTAGTTAAAAATTCATCAGTGGAGCCAGGTAATTTGTAGAAGATAAAATCAAGATCAATGACATTGTAGGTTGTGTCATTCCATAAATATTCAATATCCAATCCTTTGAATTGATCTGCTCCATGTTCAAATGACCCTGTCCCTTTACGCCGTAGCTGCCGTAGGACATCTTTCCAGGATTAGCCTTGGCGTAAGCGACGAATTCGCGGAAGTCCTTGGCCGGCACACGGGATTCAAACAGACGGTGGTGTACGGCGGAGAAAATTACGACAAACAGCGCGATGCCGTGGCTGCCGGCACGGACATATTGATGGGCACGCCCGGCCGTCTGATCGATTACTTCAAGCAGCATGTTTTCGATCTCAAGGCTCTGGATGTGATGGTGCTGGATGAGGCCGATCGTATGTTCGATATGGGCTTCATCGCCGACGTGCGCTTCCTGATGCGGCGCATGCCGCATCCCACCGAACGGCTCAACATGCTGTTCTCGGCGACGCTTTCCTACCGGGTCATGGAACTCTCCTACGAGCACATGAACAATGCCCAGTTCGTGCGCATCGAACCCGACAAGGTCACCGTCGATCGCGTACGTCAGTTCCTGTACCTGCCGGCCACCAACGAGAAGATCGCGTTGCTGGTGGGATTGCTGCGGCAACTGGAAGCGCATCGCACCATGGTGTTTGTCAACACCAAGCGCGTGGCCGAGGACGTCGAAGCTTATCTCAAGGGTAATGGTTTCAATGCGGCGGTGCTCTCCGGCGATGTGCCCCAGAACAAGCGTCTGCGGCTGCTCAAGGAATTCACTGAAGGCCAGTTGCCGATCCTGGTGACCACCGACGTCGCCTCACGCGGCCTGCACATCCCCGACGTCAGCCATGTCATCAACTTCGATCTGCCCCAGGATGCCGAGGATTACGTGCACCGTATCGGCCGTACCGCGCGCGCCGGCGCTGAAGGCGACGCCATCAGTTTCGCTTGCGAGGAATATTCCTTCTCGCTGCCGGATATCGAGCGCTACATCGGCCACGCTATACCACGCGAGCCTCTGGAAGCCGGGCTACTGGCGGAACTGCAACCGCCCGCACGGCGCGAACGCTACCAGGCGCATCCGCAACGCCGGCACGAAGGCAGGCGCCGCGAATCCAGCCGCGGCGATTCGCGGCGCCGTCGGCGTTGAGTGTCTGAACATCCAGAAATTTTTAAATCGTTCTAGATTAAGTGAATGCCACTCACATCAGCATTCACGGCATCAATTCAGCCAACGTTTCAATGGACGGAAATTCCCTGATCTCACGCGGCGGTTGCTGGCTGTCTGGCCGGCGCATGGCGACGATGCTGCCGATTCCATAAGCGCGCGCGGCGCGCAGTACCGGCAGGCTGTCGTCCAACAACAGGCTGAGCGCTGGATCGAAGTCTTCGATCTCACGCAGGCCCTGCCAGAAACCGATGGTTTCCTTTGGGATTCCGAGACTGTGGGACGAGACGATGGCGTCGAAATAATTATCGAGGCGCGTATGCTCCATCTTGAGCGCCAACGCATCACTGTGCGCATTGGTGACCAGCAGCAGCCGCTTGCCTGAATACCGCAGATGATTGAGGAACTCCTCGACGTGCGGCAACACCTGGATCAGGTGCCCAACCTCGCGCTTCAGAGCCAGGATATCCATATCCAGTTCCCGCGCCCAGTGATCCAGGCAATACCACTGCAGGCTGCCTTCCATGGCGCGGAAGCGCGGCAGCAACTGCGCGCGCGCCGCCTCGGTCGTCAGTCCATGGCGTTCAGCGAAGCGCAGCGGCACATGTTCATGCCAGAAATGATTGTCGAAATGCAGATCCAGCAACGTGCCGTCCATGTCAAGGAACACGGTGTTGATATGGGACCAGTCTGCGACCTGCTTCGAATTGGCGGGCATGGCGGCTATCATATACGCTGCTGCCCCAGCGAATAAACGCCATTACCGCGGAAATCCCCCGATGTCACACACTGACGAACACCTACTGGGGCCGTTATTGGAGATCGCCGCGCAGGCCAGTGAATGCATCCTGAAGATCTATGCCACCGATTTCCAGGTAGACATCAAGGACGACCGCTCGCCGGTGACCACAGCCGACAGGACCGCCCATGAAGTCATACTAGAGGGGCTGCAGCGACTCACGCCGGACCTGCCGGTACTGTCGGAAGAATCGAGCCAGATCCCGTTTTCCGAACGGCGGCGCTGGGGCAGTTACTGGTTGGTGGATCCACTGGACGGCACCAAGGAATTCATCAGCCGCAACGGTGATTTCACCATCAATATCGCACTCATCCAGAAGCACGCGCCGGTGGTGGGCCTGGTGCATATCCCTGTCGAAAACCTGAGTTACTACGGGGTGGTGGGCGCCGGTGCCTACCGCGGTGAATTGGGAGCTGCGCCACAGGCGATCCATGTGCGGCCGCTGGAGGGCAAAGCGGTGCGGGTGGTGGCCAGCCGCTCCCACCGTGGGCCGTTGCTGGACGGCTATCTGGCGAAACTCGGTCCACACGAAACGCTCTCGCGGGGCAGCGCCCTCAAGTTCTGCCTGGTGGCGGAAGGTGCCGCCGACGTGTATCCACGACTTGGCCCCACTTCGGAATGGGATACGGGCGCCGGGCACGCGGTGCTGCTGGCCGCCGGTGGGCAAGTCATCAACGTGGACGGTACACCGCTGAGTTACAACCGCAAGGAGTCATTGCTCAATCCGCAGTTCATCGCATTCGCAGATTCTTCCCGCGATTGGCGGCAGTACCTGTGAGAAAAGATGCCGTCCGCTGACGGCATCTCATCATGCCTTAGCCATGTTTCCCCAGCAGGCCTTCTTTCAGACTCTTCGTGGGTGGCTTCGGCCCCAGGAAAACATTCAGCAATGCCTTGTGAAAATCCTCGCCGGGTATGTTGCCTTTGAACTCGCCGTTCCAGCTTATCTGGGTGCCCTGTCCGGGAATGTAATCCAGGGTGATGACATCGCCTTTCTTTGAACTGCCAAAATATGCCAGGAACTGGACCAGACCGGATTGCACTGCCTCAGACATGCCCGGGTTGTTGTCATGAAAACCCTCGTTCCAGGCATCCGCGAATTGCTCTTTGCTGACATCATAGATCATGTGCATGAGGATGCGATCCGGTCCGCTTTGGGCCAGCACCGCCTCGGTGGTATTTGCTTTCTGGGGCAGGTACAGTGCGCCTACATAGATCTTGAAGAAGAACTTGGTGCGCAAACCCATGCCATTCAACACCAGGGACTGCCCGCCTAGCGTGACGGTATCCGGCACCGTCACATCTTTATAGGTTGCCGCCTGGGCACACACCAATACACCGGCACTGAGAAACGCAAGAATAACTAACAGTTTTTTCATGGCCATCTCCATGTTGTTGCCTGATTACTGATAACCCAGTCCGAAAAGCCCATGCTACGCGCCCTTGAGGTAGCGGGCAAAAAACGCCAGAGTGCGACGCCAGGCATCGGCCGCTGCTGCCGGCCGGTACTTATCTCCGGAGGGGTTGGCGAAGGCATGGCCGGCATCCGGGTATTCGTGGATCTCCGAGTTCACCCCGGCTGCTTTCAAGGCCTTCTGGAAAGACTGTACATCCTGGACGGTGATGCCCTTGTCCTGCGCGCCGAAAAATCCCATGAGCGGCATCCTGAGTGTGGACAGCGCCGCTACGTCATCCACCGGTTGCCCGTAATACATGACTGTTGCACTTATTTGGTCCGGGAACAGCAGCGCGGTCTGCAACGACCAGCCGCCGCCGAAGCACCAGCCGATGACGCCGATGCGCAGCGCGTGTTGGCGGTCATGCAGATAGACGTACGCCTGCTTAAGATTATCTTTGGCCGCACCCGGATCCTTGAATACGCCCGACATGAGTTTCTTGGCTGCATCCGGGTCCTTGGCAGACTGACCGCCGTACAGGTCCACGGCCAGCGCTGCATACCCCTCACCTGCGAGCTGATCCGCCATGCTGCGGATATTGTCATTCAGGCCCCACCATTCATGGATGACGATGATGCCGGGCAATGGGCCTTTGGCATGCGCGGGAACGCTGAGATAGCCATGCACCGCTTTGCCATCGACTATGGCATACACCACGTCGGCGCCGCGTACCGGTTGAGCTGGTTTCTGCGAAGCCGCGGGACTGGCTGACGGTGCATCACCGGCATGCATCTCGGCCATGGCCAGCATATATTGTGAGTCGTTCATGGTCATGGCAGACGAAGCACCAGTCGCCGCCAATAACAGGATGGGTGCCATCATGAATAGCTTGCGTCGCATGACTTTCTCCTTAATCGTTCAGGGCATCCTTCATTCGCCGCGATATATGCAGCCCGATGTACAGGTCTCGGCGACCACGACTTTACACAGGGCCGACAACGCCGGCTTGAGGCGCTGCCAGATCCAGCGAGCCAAC
>JAJYBN010000122.1 GCA_021779005.1 Pseudomonadota bacterium | reverse complement strand
ATCTTTCGCCCACGACGCCTTCACCACGCACTTCCTGCACCTTGCCGTTGGCATCTGTGATCAGCCAGTGGCGTGTCAGGAGCTTGGCTGGCACCGAGCCCTGGTTACGGATGGTGATGGTGTAGGCGAATACAAAGCGGTTCTGACCAGGGTCCGATTGGGCTGGTACAAAAGCAGTTTCGACATCCACAAGGATATTATTTATGGGTATCTCGGTCATGGATAGGGATGAGGCTTGGATTGGCAAGCCTTATTTTAACGAAAACCGGCGTCTTACTGTCAGTGAAATAATGCCAGATTGGCCCGATTTCAGCTCAGACGCACCGCAAGGACATCGCAAGGAGCCTTATGCAGCAGGGATTTCTCCGTAGAACCGAGCAATAGTGCAAGCCCGTGGCGCCCATGGCTCCCCAGCACCAGTAAATCTGCCTGTTCTTCAGCTGCAACCCGCAGGATCTCTGCCTTGATGTTGCCCACCTCCACCCGGCGAGGCACTTCCTTCAGGCCCAGACTGTCACACAGGACATTCAGTCGTTGGCGGGCACCCTGCACCAGCTCACTTTCAAGGTCCACTGGCGGTGGCAGCAGCGCTTCACCTGCCGGATCCACTGGGATGAATTCCACCACGTGTACGAAGCCTAACTTGGCCTTACACAGGGTGGCCAGGGCATGCCCACGGCGGGCAACAGCAAGACTGTCCTCGGTCAGATCCACGGCAACCAGAACTTGGCGATAGTCGTTCATGCGGCACTTCCTGATTCCTGGAGACGATGTTTTAAGCGGTCGCGGCCGCCATTGCAAGCATCTCCGGTTTAGGAGTGGCTTTACATGGTGTCCGCCAGGCGCGCGAAATCGGCAGCGTTTAGGGTTTCAGGGCGAGCTTGGGGATCCAGGCCAACGCGGCGGATGACAGATTCATCCACGAGGCCCAGGAGGGCGTTGCGCAAGGTCTTGCGCCGCCGGCTGAAAGCCTGATTGACCAAGGCTTTAAAGCGCTCAGTATCGCCCAATGGGAACGGTGCTTGTGCGTGGGGGATCAGACGCACGAATGCGGATTCCACCTTGGGTGGCGGCGTAAACGCACCCCCGCCAATCTTGAGCAATGGCTCCACCCGGCAGTGCACCGCCAGCATGACCGTGAGCCGCCCATACTCCTTGCCACCCGGCTTTGCCGCCATGCGCTGCACGACTTCCTTCTGCAACATGAAATGCATATCGTTGATCACATCCACCTGGTCCAGGCAGTGAAACAGCAGGGGAGTAGAGATGTTGTAAGGCAGATTGCCCACCAGCCGGAGTTTGCGACCTGCGGGTGCTAGAGCATGGAAGTCAGTCTTTAGCGCATCAGCCTGGATGAGTTGCAGATTGCCTTTATTTTTGGCGGCTGCCAGCAGTATAGGGATAACATCCCGATCCAGCTCCACGGCCGTCAATGTCCCGCAGCGCTCCAGTAGCGGCAGGGTAAGGGCGCCCATACCCGGCCCGATCTCTACCAGTATATCGTGCGGCTGTGGATCGATGGCCAGCAGTATTTTGTTGATGATGTTGCGATCATGCAGGAAATGCTGACCAAAACGTTTGCGTGCTTGGTGTGGCCGAGGCCAGTCGGGTTGCATCACTTCCGCTGGCTCAATTCGACAGCCATGCTGATGGCAGCAGCGAGACTGGTGTGTTGCGTCCGTCCGCTACCTGCGAGCTCAAGTGCTGTTCCGTGGTCCACCGAAGTGCGGATGATGGGCAGGCCAAGGGTGATATTCACTGCCTGGCCAAAGCCGATCCGCTTCAAGACCGGCAAACCCTGATCGTGGTACATGGCCAATACCGCATCCACACCCACAAGTCGTTGTTTACTGAATGCAGTATCGGCGGCTACTGGACCGGTCAGGCGCATGTTTTGTGCGCGCAGACTGTCCAGTACCGGAGCGATCACATCGATTTCCTCGCGACCCAGATGGCCGCCTTCGCCAGCATGCGGATTGAGCCCTAGAACAAGGATATGTGGCTGTGGGATACCAAAACGTCTCTGCAGATCGGCATGCAGTATCTGGAGTGTGTGTGTGAGCCTCTCTTGGTTAAGAGCACCGGATACCTTCGATAAAGGCAGGTGGGTGGTCGCCAGCGCCACGCGCATTCCAGCGGCCACCAGCAGCATGACAGGCGGTGGGGATTTGCAGCGTACAGCCAGGTATTCTGTATGACCCGTGAACAGTATTCCGGCGTCGTTGATGACACCCTTATGCACGGGAGCCGTTACCATGGCATCGAATTCACCACTCAGACAACCATCTACTGCGCGATCCAGAATATCCATAACATAGCGGCTATTAGCCGGGTTGAGCTTTCCGGCAATTACGGGTGTAGGTAGCTTTAAAGATAACATCCGCAGCTGACCGACTTGCAATGGGTGTCGTCCAGTCTGGTCGTAGGGTATGAGTGTCAGCGGCAGAGCCAGTGATCTGGCGCGCGCTCTGAGAAGGTCCGCATCGCCGATGGCGACGATTTCCATTGCATGTGGCGTTTGGGCAAGCTGGACGCAGATATCCGGTCCGATGCCTGCGGGCTCACCGGTGGTGAGCGCGATGCGCTGTAACCGAGCTGCCATGCTGGTTTGATGTGGCGTGGCTACTTATTATCCAGGAATGTTTCGATATACGCAGACCCCCTGAGTGCACTCAACCATTGCTGGACGATTTCTTCGGATTTACGCGCATAGATGGCCTCATAGGCCTTGTTACGCGTGTATTCCTGGGTCTGGTCTACCTGACGCCGACCCAGAACCTGCACGATGTGCCAGCCAAACTGAGTTTTGAATGGTTTGCTGATCTGGCCTACCTGCAGTTTGTCCATCTGTGCCTGAAATTCAGGGACCGTGGCGCCCGGATCCAACCAACCCAGGTCGCCGCCATTGGTTGTCGAACCCGGATCCTCGGAATACTGCGCGGCAAGCTTGGAGAAATCTCCACCCTTGAGTATCTCATCACGCAGCTCTTCCAGTTTCTCTTTGGCTTGTGCATCCGTCATGATGGCGCTGGGTTTCAGCAGGATATGACGCGCATGTGTTTGGCTCACCATCACTTTGTTGTCGGCACGTTTAACTTCGTCCAGTTTCAAAATGTGAAAACCGCTGGGACTCGATAATGGTTCAGAAATGTCTCCCGGGTTCATTTGACCTATCACAGCGGCAAAAATAGTTGGTAGCTCCGAGCCTTTGCGCCAGCCGAGGTCGCCGCCCTTGAGAGCTTGTTGACCTTGTGAATACTCGACGGCCATAGCGGCAAAATCCGCGCCTTTCTTGATTTTCTGATAGATGTCCTCGGCTTTCTTGCGGGCCTCAGCTACCTGCTCGGACGTAGGATTCGCAGGTATTGCGATAAGTATTTGGGAGATATGGTACTGATTATTGGCATTGCCGTTTGCTGCATCCGCATCAATCTGCGCCTGGACTTCACGTGGCGTGATGTGCATCTGGTCGCTGACCAGTTGTTGTTCCAGGTTACGGACGATGAGCTGATTACGCAATTCCTGGCGGAAATCGGCGTAGTCGATGCCTTGCTGTTGGAGTTTCTCGGGCAACTGAGCCAAGGTGATGCCATTGCTTTCAGCGATGCGGTTGATGGTCTGATTGAGCGTATCGTCACTGACACTGATACCCTTATTGGCGGCCTGTTGCAATTCCAGCTTGGTCATTATCATCTGGTCCAGCACCTGCTTGCGCAATATGTTATCGGGCGGCAATGCCGTGCCCCGTGTTTTTATTTGTCTGGTGACAGCAGCAATCCGCTGGTCAAGTTCACTTTTCAGGATGACTTCGTCATTCACCACCGCCACTACTTCATCAAGCAATGTACCGGTTGAGGAAGCCTTGGCGATAGCCGCCGCGGTGACACTGGCTGCCGCTGGGGCTGGATTCATGACAGCGGTGGCACTGACATTCGGGTTTGCACGGGGTGTCGAGGCACAGGCCTGGCATAGCAGCAGGATGGCGGCCAGCACCGTGTGGTATCGGAGAGAGTGTTTCAGCATGAAATGAAAACCTTGATTATTGAGGTTGGTCGGTATCTGAATAGCCTAGGATACCATTTTGCAGGAAATCTTCGAGATGACGGCCGATGGTCGTGAGACCTTTGAGCTGCAACTGGAAAAAGAACATGGAGTTGCCCTGACCCGTCTGGGTGCTAACCTGCGTACCTATTTGGGTTATGAAGCGGCGGTGGACTATCTGGAAAGTCCAGCAGCAGCTGTCGTATTCGAATCCCTCGAAACTTTCCAGTGTGACCTTGTTTTGGACGTCGTAATTCCAGCGACCAACCATGCTCCAGTGGGTGCTGAGAGGCCAGGCGAATGACAGATCGGTCTGTTTCATGTCCAGAGACCGATTATAGCGGTAATCCAGGTTTATGACCTTGTGAAATGCTGGATGATACTGGACGCCAATCGATGCCAGATCCGTCTGCCGTGTGGTCGGATTC
>JAJYBN010000121.1 GCA_021779005.1 Pseudomonadota bacterium | reverse complement strand
CCGCAAAAGCCGCGGATGCAGGGGATCACGAAGATTGAAGACGTAGGTGCGATTCCCGAGCCAGTCGTTGGCATACAGGACATCGTTGGGAGGTTCTGCATAATTCGTATGATGGGCCATCATCGCCCTACCAACGGTCAGCATCGTGACGAGGTTCCCGAACGACAGGCCCGGGCGTACGTCGAAAACCGCGAGGAAGTCCTTGCCCAGTCCCCGCGTGGTGCGCAACGCCGCCTGATCGGTCGGCTTACTAAAGGCCATCGTGGAGGCGTAAGGATGCTTGGCTTGCATCGCCCATACGAATAAATAGTGACTATCGCCCGGGGCGGCTGTCGCGACCAGCGGAAACGTCAGGAAAAGGAGCGTCAACCAGCAGGAAATTGCGCTTTTCAGGGGTCGTCTCCGCAGTAATCCTAACGCATATCGTAGCATTCTAGTATCCTGAGGGCACGCACCATGCTCGTTGCTGTCGCATCTCAAGTCTGGTTTAAGCAAGCGAGCGTCTCCATTGTAATGTCCGCTTGGCTGACTCTAAGTGACTGCAACGGGTTGGGAGCGGCCGTCCATTCTTATAAAAAACGGCGGCCATAAGACCGCCGTATAATTTGCGAGTCGAAGAATATTTATTTCGTATTATCGGGCGATGTCCAGTGCTTCAGCCAGGCATTCACCGTATTGTGCCATTGGACGCTGTTCTGCGGCTTCTGCACGAAGTGGCTCTCATCCGGGAAAGTCAGCAGCTCACTGGGTATGCCGCGGCGTTGCAGCGCAGTGAAGGCGCCGAATCCCTGGGTCTCGGGTATGCGGAAATCATTGGCGCTGTGGATGATGAGCATGGGTACCCGCCAGTCCTTCACGTGATCCAGCGGATTGAATTTCTCGTAGTTCGCTGGATGGTCGTATTGCGTGCCGCCATTCTCGTGTTCCTCAAACCACAGTTCATCGGTGGCGTAATACATCATGCGCGTATCGAACACACCGTCATGGTCTACCAGGCATTTCCACGGCTTATTCCATACGCCGGCGATCCAGTAGGTCATGTAACCGCCGTAGCTTGCACCGAGGGCGCAGGCGCGGCTGGCATCCAGGAACGCATATTTCCTGAGGGCAGCTGTATAGCCTTTCTTGAGGTCTTCCAACGGCCGGTCGCCCCAATGCTGGGAGATGGCATCCGTGAAGGCCTGGCCGTAACCGGTTGAACCGTGGAAGTTCACCGTCACCACCGCGAATCCCTGACCCGCATAGGTTTCCGGATTCCAGCGGTAATGGAAATCATTGGTCCAGGCGCCCTGCGGGCCGCCGTGGATCAGGAAGGCGATGGGATATTTCTTGCCCGCCACATAGCCCACCGGCTGCATCACATAACCTTGCACGGTGTCGCCATGCCAGCCCTTGAAGGTGAACCACTGCCAGTCGCCGAACTCAATATTCTTTAGACGCTCGGCGTTGAAATGGGTGACTTGGTGAAATCCTTTGCCGGAGGCATCAGCGAGATAGAGATCGGTGGGATGCTTGAAATCCTGGCGCGCCACGATCAGGCGATCTCCGGCAATATTAAATCCTGTGACGGTGCCGTCACTCACCAGCTTGCTAACTTTGCCTGAGTTCACGTCTACAGCGAACAGGGCATGGTCACCCCAATCATCCGCCGTGGTGTACAGGGTCTTGCCATCGGCCGATATTTGCAACGGACCGGCGCTGCGATTCCAGTGCGGATTTACCTCGTGGGTCTTCCCGGTGGCGAGATCGCGCGCCATTATGGCGAAGCGGTCAGCTTCGAAGCCGGGGGTCTTCATGGCCAGGTAATACAAGGTCTTGCCATCCGGTGATGCCAGGGGATAACCATCCCAGGCCGGATTGGCGGTGGTCAGATCTTTGGGCGCTTCGGAACCGTCGGCTGGTACCGAATACACATCGAAATTCGTGGACCAGGTCCGGATCGAGCCACCGATCTTGGCATCGAAGTACACGGTTTTGCCGTCCGGCGAGAAGGCGTACTCGCTGTCATCGCCCTCGGGTTTGGAAGGGATGTCCCCATCCAGACCACGGGTGAGCCAAACCGGATTACCATCGAGTTTGCTGTCGGCGCCGATACCAGCGATGAACAGCTGTGAGCGTCGCCCATCTGACCATTCATCCCAATGCCGGATGAACAGTTGTGTATAGAGTCGGCCGCTGGCCTTGTCTGCGGCAACCTTATCCAGACGCGCTTTGCTACAGGCGAGGTCGCTGCAATCGGTGAATACGTCCATGGACATGAGCACGTGCCGGTCGTCAGGTGAGATCTTAAAGTTATTGATGTCCAGGGGGTAATCACTGACTTGCACCGGCGTGCCGCCAATCGGCGCCACACGCCATAACTGGGTGGAGCCGGATTTCGAGGACAGGAAATAGAGCGTCTTGCCATCCATGGACCAGTGCGGGCTGGAACCTTCAGTTAATTTCAGTGGCTTGGCATCGGATTGTCCCAGGTCCAGTACCCAGACGCTGGTGATACCCTTGTTGGCGGCGTAATCGGTCTCGCGCACCGTAAACGCCACTTTGGAGCCATCCGGTGACAGCTGCGGGTCGTTCACGCGCTCCATCATCACCAGATCACGTGCATTGAAGGGGTGTGGTGTGTCGACGGCAAACACCGGACCGGTCACAAGCAGCAATGCCAGTGCTGAGAGCAGCAGTTTCATGTGGGACTCCTGGGACGTCAGATCAGGGTGTCACGGTAAAGAGCATGGAAGTAGAAATCAAGTGCAGCTTATATAATTGCCTGAACCTCGAACAGACGTTTCCGGTTCATAGCCAATACCCCTGCAGGCTATTAGACTAAGCCAAGAGTTATGGCTGTGTTGGGGAGAGAGCGATGGCGAAAGGCACGCACGATTTTAAACCGGATCCGCGCAATGCGGAAATCAAGATCAATATCAACGGTGAGTTGTTTCCGCGCGCTGAAGCCAAGGTCTCGGTGTTTGACAGTGGTTATGTTCTTGGGGACGGGGTGTGGGAAGGCTTGCGTCTGCATGCCGGCGGCCTGCCGTTTCTAAGTCAGCATCTGGACCGTCTCTATGAAGGTGCGCAAGCGCTGGATATGGATATCGGCCTGAGCCGTGAAAAATTGACCGCGCGGCTACTCGAGACATTGCGCGCCAATCACATGCGCGATGGCGTGCACATCCGGCTGATGGTCACGCGCGGCGTGAAGTCCACGCCACACCAGGATCCGCGCTTCACCGTCACGCCGGCGACTGTGGTCATAATCCCGGAGTACAAGCTGCCGTTGCCGGCGACCGTGGAGCAGGGCATCCGCCTGTTCACCGTGCACATACGCCGCGGGCCTCCGGATGTGCAGGACCCGAAACTCAACAGTCATTCCAAGCTGAATTGTATCCTGGCCTGCATCCAGGCCAGCAATGCCGGCTACGATGAAGCCCTGATGCTCGATCCCCAGGGTTTCGTGGCCACCTGCAATTCGACCCACTTCTTCATCGTGCGCAAGGGTGAAGTCTGGACTTCCACCGGCAACTACTGCCTTGGCGGCATCACCCGCGCAAACGTCATCCGCCTGTGCCGCGACAACGGCATTCCGGTCTTTGAGAAAGATTTCAGCCTGACGGATGTGTATGGTGCCGAAGAAGCGTTTGTCACCGGTACCTTCGCGGGCCTGGTACCGGTCACCGAGATCGATGGCCGCAAACTCGGCGATAGCAAACGCGGGCCCATGGTGCAGCGTCTGCAGCAACTTTACATGCAGCTCATGCAACAGGAGAGCCAGAAAGGCCCACGCCTATGACAGCGGGTGTGCGCATCGCCATGTGGTCCGGGCCACGCAACATCTCCACGGCCATGATGCGTGCCTGGGAGAATCGCGCTGACACCGCGGTCACCGATGAACCTTTCTATGCCTATTACCTGCTCAATACCGGTACCCAGCATCCAGGCCGTGAAGAAGTCATGGCCTCACAGTCTACGGATTGGCATACGGTGGCGCATATGCTGACGGGGCCGATCCCGGGTGGCAAACCCATCTGGTACCAGAAGCACATGACTCAGCACGTACTCCCTGAAATGCCACTGGACTGGATCGATGGGCTGGTGAACTGCTTCCTGATCCGTGCACCCGAAGAAGTGGTGGCTTCGTTCACGGTGATTCGCCCGGACGCCGAATTGTGGGAATTGGGGTTTGAGCAGCAGGCGCGTATCTACGAGCACGTCTGCAGGCACTCGGGTAGCCTGCCGCCGGTCCTGGACGCGGCCGACATCCTCAAAGATCCGGCCGGCATGCTGTGTGCCCTGTGCGCGCGCTTGGGCATCACATTCAGCGAACGCATGCTCCACTGGCCGGCGGGTCCGAGGAGCAGCGATGGCGTATGGGCGAAACACTGGTACCAGGCGGTGGAGCAATCCACCGGATTCGAGCCGTATAAGGCCCGCACCATCGAGTTGACGGACTTACAGTCACATCTGGCGGAACGCTAGAT
>JAJYBN010000120.1 GCA_021779005.1 Pseudomonadota bacterium | reverse complement strand
TTTTCAGCAGGCGCGTGAAATAATCCTGTGACGCGGTCAATTGGTTGTCCTGTAAGGCCAGCAGACCAAGTGAATACAGGGCATCAGGGTTGTCGGGATGCTGTTTGATGATCGCGTTGAATTCTGCCTGCGCCAGTGGGCCCTGCCCTGTCTGTGCCAGTGCCGCTGCATACGCCAGGTGCACGCGGGTATTATCCGGCTGTTCCTGGACGCGTGCTTTGAGTAGCTGCAGGGCTTCTTTATCATGGCCGGCCGCCAGCAATGCCCGCGCCTCCAGTATCAATGCCTGCTCCAGATCCGGTTTGAGTGTCAGCGCACGCTGTGCCTCGTCGATGGCGAGCTTCGTATTTTGAAAGTGCATGGCCAACTCTGCCAGGGCCAGATGGGCCGGGGCCGATTGCGGCTGGCCTGCCACCAGTCTTTGCATCACCGGGAGTCCCTGTGCGGCATTGGTTTCCTGACTGAGCAGATCGCTTATGAGCTGCAGATTCTCTTCTGGGTTCTCCCCCAGCAGGCTCTCAAATTCAGTAGCTGCCAGATTTACGTTGCCAAGGCGTGCATTCAGGACCGCTTCGAAATGCCGGGCGCTGCTGTCTTTGGGAGCCAATTGCAGCCATCGATGCGTTAGTTCCAGCGTCAGCGTGTCATCGCCATCCTTATATACCAGCAACGTTGCATACTGTGCCAGCGTGGGATCAGTGCTCAGCCGCGCCGCATTTGCATACTGCTGCACACCATCGACAGAATCACCGCGTTGCAACGCAAGCTCGCCCAGGAACACATGGTAGGTGAGTGCCTGCTCCGGGCTGCTTAAGGCGTCCGTGGATCCCGGTGGTAGCGATTGCACCGGCGCAGCCACACAGCCGGCCACCGCCAGGGCCGCGCATGCGAGACTGGCATGCATATACTTCTTCATGGGGTTCAGCTCACTGATTCCTGCGTATCCACTATACTCCGACACGGCCTCAGGCCGAAGGAGTGGCCACCAGCAAGCGCTTGTTAGAACGCACAGATTCGCCCAAAATTCACCCATTCAGTTCGACCCAGACGTCCCATGTCATTCTTCGTCCTCGGAATCAGCCACGCTACCGCACCTGTCGCCATACGGGAACGGCTGAGTTTTGCCAATGACCAGATACCAAAGGCCTTACAGACGGTGACCGGTCTGAAAGGCGTGCAGGAAGCCACCATCCTGTCCACCTGCAACCGCACGGAAATATATTCGTATCTGGAAAACGGCTCCGAAACGCAACTGGCCGAATGGCTCACGCGCCTGCGCAGTGTCGATGACCCGGACGTGCGTGCGCGTTTCTATTCTTATGCCGGGGATGCGGCCGTTCGCCATCTGTTCCGCGTTGCCTGTGGCCTGGATTCCATGATCCTTGGCGAGCCGCAGATCCTTGGCCAGATAAAGGATGCCTATGAGCAGGCACAACACTGCGGTACTGCAAGCCACCATCTGCACCGCCTGTTTCAGTTTGCATTCGGAGTTGCGAAACATGTACGCACCGACACACGCATCGGTGAACACCCGGTATCCGTGGCTTACGCCACTGTGCATCTGGCGCGGCAGATCTTCGCTGAATTTAACAGATTGACAGCACTGCTCATCGGCGCTGGAGAAACCATTGAACTGGTGGCACAGCATCTGCGTGAACAGGGCACTCGGCGCATCATCATCGCCAATCGGACCCTGAGCCGTGGCCATCAGCTGGCTGAACAATTTGGCGGCTATGCCATCGAGCTGCACGAGATACCCATTCATCTTGGTGAAGCGGATATCGTGATTTCGGCGACCGGCAGCCCGGAGCCACTGCTCACACACGCTACCGTTGCAGAAGTCCTGGGCTCACGCAAGCGTCGCCCGGTACTCATGATTGATATCGCTGTACCTCGGGATATTGATCCCCAAGTGGCGGAATTGAGTGATGTGTACCTGTTCACCATCGATGACCTGAGTACATTGATTGAACACAACCAGAATTCACGCCGCACGGCTGCCAACAAGGCAGAATTGATCATCGATGTGCAAGTGGCAAAGTTCATGGAACAGTTGCGCGGCCTGGACGCTGTGCCCGCCATCCGTGCTGTACGCGATCAGGCCGCCATACTCAGGGACCATACGCTGGAACAGGCGCAACAGCTGCTCAATGGCGGCACCCCCCCCGATCAAGTTCTCAGATATCTGGCAGAAACGCTCACTAACCGATTATTGCACGCTCCTACAGCGTATCTGCGTCAGGCAGCGCATGAGGGCCGCGAGCATGTGATCCGTCAGACTCGCGAGCTTTTTGGTCTGAAGGACAAGGATAAAAAACAATGACAATGCAGGCCATAGTGTCGCATGCCAGCCAGTCGCTCCCGTGAAAGACTCCATCCGCCAGAAGCTTGAAAGATTGAGCGCGCGTCATGAAGAGCTGTCGGCACTGCTCGCCAGTCCGCGCGTGATCAACGACCAGAAACAGTTTCGGGAGCTCTCCCAGGAATATGCGCGCCTGGGAACACTGGTGCGGTATTTTCGCGCCTACTTGGATGCCGAGTCCGATGTACGCGCGGCGGAGGACATGGCGGCTGATCAGGACGCTGGTATGCGACGGCTGGCACAGGACGAGATACACGCTGCCGGGGCGCGCCTTTCGGCGCTGGAGCCCGAGTTGGTGAAACTGTTGCTGCCAAAGGATCCCAACGACGACAGCAATATCTTTCTGGAGATCCGTGCCGGCACCGGTGGTGATGAGGCTGCACTGTTTGCCGGCGACTTGTTCCGCATGTACAGCCGTTATGCTGAGGCGCAGGGCTGGCGCGTGGAGATCCTGAGTGAAAGCCAGGGCGAACATGGGGGATACAAGGAGATCATCTCAAGGGTGGTAGGCCAAGGCGCCTTTTCGCGGCTCAAGTTCGAATCCGGCACCCACCGTGTGCAGCGGGTACCACAGACCGAGGCCCAGGGGCGCATCCATACATCGGCATGCACGGTGGCGATCCTTCCGGAAGTTGAGATGGCGGATGAAGTGGACATCAATCCAGCTGATCTGAAGGTAGACACCTACCGTTCCTCGGGCGCCGGCGGACAACACGTGAACAAGACCGATTCCGCCATCCGCATCACGCACCTGCCCAGCGGGATCGTGGTGGAATGCCAGGATGAGCGCTCCCAGCACAAGAACCGCGCCCGCGCCATGTCCCTGCTGCGAGCGAAATTACTCTCCGCCGAACAGGAAAAATTGATTTCGGCACAGGCTCAGTCGCGTAAATTGCAGGTGGGCAGCGGCGATCGCTCGGAGCGCATCCGCACCTATAATTTCCCCCAAGGCCGGGTAACCGATCACCGCATCAATCTGACGCTCTACAAGCTGGATGAGATACTCCAGGGAAAGCTGGATGATCTGATCGTACCGCTTATGAATGAGTACCAGGCAGAGGAGCTGGCCTCGATGACAGCTCAATGAGCCAAACTTCTGCTCAACTCGCGGTATTCGGCATAGCATACTGCCAATGTATACCACCAACCGAATGCCGTCAGAACCGAAAACAAGATGGTCCACCCGACCGGTTGAGCAGCGTGGCCTGATATTTTAGGATTCGACAGCAAATTTTGCAGCTGCGAGATATCCAAGCCCGACGAACGGTTTGCCAATTGCTGCATAGCCGTATGCAGGCCTTCAATGAAGGGTATTTCATTGCCAGCAGCGATCGCCAATAACACGATTGCAGGTATCGAAATGACTAGAGCTGCACGCCCCCAGTTTGAACGGGTGAGCTGCGCACTGCGGGTTAAAGCAGCAAACGGCCCTTTTCTCTCTAGTACTGCCGGATACGCAAACAAAGCTAACGCCGTACTGATATAGGCTGTGGGTGCCAATGGTATCAAGGTCACCAGGACACCCACCGTTACACCGATAAACAATGCAGTTGGCAAAAAAAGAAGCAGTGCGATTCCTAAGCCTAGAAATACGATCAACTCATAGATCAAATAGCCTATAAGAAGAGCTGGAATACTGCGTACTGCTGCAAGCAAAGGTGTGAACTCATCGTTGTTTGCGAGTCTTGCGAGTTGAATTATTGCAATGCCATAGAGCAATGCTTGCAGACAGCCAACTGACAATGCCAAACCAAGATGCAGTGGATTGAAAAACTGGCCCAGATCTTCATTCAATACGCTCTTCGGGGTAGTCGACATTTCCAGTAACGGCAACATTTCTGCTGCCAGAATCCATGGAAATGCGCGCACTAAGCCAGCACAGAATAACCTCCATCCTTCTGCCAATGTTGCGCCGATGGGTAATATTCCGGGGTAGTTCATTTAATTTTGTAACGCGATCTCAGGCCTGGACCACGCCGGTAGACGTTGATCTGATTGCGTATCTCGCCTTAAGGTCCTGATACAGCACATACAGTATCCCCACGGTAAAAGGCGCGAATACTGCCGTGGCAATCAGCTTTACAACACCTTTGATCAGGAGTGTTCGACCGGTATCTG
>JAJYBN010000119.1 GCA_021779005.1 Pseudomonadota bacterium | reverse complement strand
AACCTGCAGGGGGCGCGTGGCATCCTGGTTAACATCACCGCCGGTATGGATCTGACCATGGGCGAGTATGAAGAAGTCATGGATATCGCCCACAGCTATGCGGTGGAAGACGCATCCATAAAAGTTGGCACGGTATTGGATCCATCCATGAGTGATGAGATTCGCGTCACGGTGGTGGCTACAGGCTTGACCCGTCCACAAACTGATGCTGTACCAGTAGCAAAACCGGTAGTGGCCCCGCCGCAGCTAGTAACGTTGGCCCGTACCGGTACCGATGAGCGGCCCGACTGGAAGAAGCTGGAAAAACCCGCCTATGCACGGCAGCGTGAAAAGGATGATCTGGATCCACAGAGTCAGGAGTATCTTGACATACCGGCATTCCTACGGCGGCAGGCGGATTGAAAGGGTCTAGGAGTTAACCTGAGAGGTTAAAACCTTGTGAGGCGCGCGCAGCCTGTGATACCGTACCCAGTCGCAAAGCCATAGATTGGCCTGGATGCCATCGCTTTTTGAACAACGGTACCTTGCCCCAGTGGAAATTGGGTTGATGCGGGGTTTTTAGTCGAGAAAATCAGGTAACACCCCGGCATGTTGAAACAGCGTACGCTCAAAAATTCGATCCGCGCCACAGGCGTTGGCCTGCACACCGGTGAGAAAGTTTATATGACCCTGCGTCCGGCAGCACCCAACACCGGCATCATGTTCCGGCGAGTTGATCTGGAAAACCCCATCGAGATTCGCGCCAACGCTGAAAATGTCGGCGATACCATGTTGGGCACCACCCTCGTAAACGGCGATATCCGTGTCTCTACGGTGGAGCATCTGCTATCAGCCTTCGCCGGTTTGGGTATCGATAACGCGCATGTGGATTTGAGTGCTGCTGAAGTGCCGATTATGGATGGCAGCGCTGGACCATTTGTTTTCCTGCTGCAATCCGCGGGCATCGAGGAACAGAACGCACACAAACGTTTCATTCGTATCTGTGAAAACATGGAAGTACGCGACGGCGATAAGTGGGCGCGTTTCGAACCATTTGATGGATTCAAAGTAAGCTTCCAGATTGATTTTGATCATCCGATATTCAAGAAACACACCCAGTGCACTACGGTGGATTTTTCCACGACCTCGTTCGTCAAGGAGGTAAGCCGTGCACGCACCTTCGGTTTCATGCGCGATATCGAGATGCTGCGTCATCGGCATTTGACCTTGGGCGCATCGCTGGATAACGCCATAGCGCTGGATGATTACAGGATCCTCAACGAGGATGGCCTGCGTTACGAAGATGAGTTCGTCAAGCACAAGATTCTTGATTCTATCGGAGATCTCTATCTGCTCGGACATAGCCTGATTGGTGCGTTCAGTGCCTATAAATCAGGTCATGGACTTAACAACACATTGTTGCGTGCGCTTTTGGCAAGAGAGTCGTCCTGGGAAGAAGTCACATTTGATGATGCGGCTGATGCGCCTATTTCATACATGACGCCAGTACACGCACTTTAGTATTTCACTACAACTATAATTTTATCGCCGCGGATCGCGGTTACGGGCAAGACGCTGAAGCGAATCTTTGAGGCGCCCATCAGCAAGATGTTCGGCAGTGGATTCGAGGATTTGACGGGCTGTTTCGGATAACGTATGTGTCGGCGCTTTGGGCATGGGCGACGCCTGCGGAGTTGGCAAGACCTGTACCTTTATGGATGTACAACGCAGACCTTCAGCGATGAATATGCTCAGAAGCTCGCGTTGCTGATAACGGACTGGAGTTGCTGAGGCAGCACTGTCCATATAAATAACGAGTGTGCCTGCATCCAGCTGGGCACCTGAACAATGTGGTGCAAGCGCTGAGGACAATTGACGGCGCACTGTGTCACGCAGCTGAATGAGCTGCTGGGCTTCGGCAGTCAACGGGTTGAGTTGTGAGCCTTTGCTTGTAAGCAGTGCTTTGATGGAACGGAGATTCGGTGCTGTCATCTGTCTGTGATTGAATTGTGGGGAGTATTGTTAATGAGCCGTATATTATTCTTGAAGCAGGGTGTACTGCGCCAGATCGATCTGGGCAGACCTAAGGTAATGATCGCGATTGCAATCGCAGGTATCCTCATAGTCAGCTCATTGTTCCTGACAGGCTTTGGCGCAGCGACCTGGCTCATCCGTACTCAGGAAGGTGTCCTGGCCTGGAGAACCCAGGTCAACCGGCAGGCGCAGGAAATAGATCGTGCCAAACAAGTCGCCCAAGCAAACATTGATGCCCTGTCTGCCAAAGTCGGCGAACTGCAAGCACACATCATGCGCCTGGATGCCCTGGGCCTGCAGCTTACGCGCATGGCGGGGCTGAAGCACGGAGAATTCAATTTCAGCGCACCCCCTGCGGAAGGCGGCCCGGAGGTAAATGGTCCGGTACAACATATAGCGTATCCGGATTTCATGAGCAATCTCAACCAATTATCCATGCAGATCAATAATCGGGAGCAGCAACTTACAGTTCTGGAAAGTCTGCTCATGAACCGCAACGTACAACTGCAGGCGATGCCTTCCGGACCACCCGTGAATGAGGGTTATATGAGTTCACCCTTTGGTATGCGCATTGATCCATTTACCGGCGAACTCTCTTTTCATCCGGGCATCGATTTTGCAGGGCCCGAAGGCGAACCAGTGGAAGCGGTTGCGGCCGGCGTGGTCACATGGGCCGGGGACCGTTCCGGTTATGGCAACATGGTGGAGATCGACCATGGCAATGGTTACTCAACCATTTACGGACACAGCGAAAAGATATTGGTCCAGGTGGGTGAAATCGTGAAGAAGGGCCAGGAAATCGCTCTGCTGGGATCGACTGGCCGTTCGACTGGACCCCATGTGCACTTCGAAGTCTTATATAATGGCAAGCCGGTTGATCCGGCACGGTTTGTGAATACATTGGGACGCGTCAAGCTGGCCGCTATGCCCCGGAGTCTGGACTGACAGAGCGCTGATTAGCTTCCATCCATCACTTTTACTGGGGTTACCGGAACACAGATCCCGGATAACCGCAGCAGTCGCTGAAGGACATGGGGTTCCCCGGCTTCCAGCCCGCCTGTTTCTCGTCCATGGCTTCAGATTCCACCGGAAATGTCTTGATATCCTGTGTCATGCCTATATTGCATGTGCTTGGATGTAGTCTGTTATCCAAATAGCGGGTAGTACCGTAAAACGGAACGAATAAATGCTTAACGTTGTATTAAAGAAAGTCTTTGGCAGTCGTAATGAACGGCTGCTACACGGCATGCAGCGCAGCGTAGCGCGCATCAATAGCCTGGAACCGCAGACCCAGGCCATGTCTGACGAAGCCCTGAGAGCCAAGACTGCAGAATTCCGTGAGCGACATTCCAAAGGCGAGAGCCTCGATGACTTGCTGCCAGAAGCCTTCGCGGCCGTGCGTGAGGCCGCGCGGCGCAACTTGGGCATGCGCCATTTCGATGTGCAACTCATCGGTGGTATGACGCTGCATCGCGGCAAGATTGCCGAGATGCGCACCGGTGAAGGCAAGACCCTGGCGGCAACCTTGGCAGTATATCTAAACGCCATTCCAGGCAATGGCGTGCACGTGGTCACCGTGAACGATTACCTGGCCCAGCGCGATGCCGACTGGATGCGGCCCGTGTACGAGGCGCTCGGCATGTCCGTAGGCGTGATCTTGGTGGGCCAGGAGACCGCGGTAAAACGCACCGCCTACAGCGCCGATGTCACCTACGGCACCAATAACGAATTCGGATTCGATTACCTGCGCGACAACATGGCGTTTCGTCTCGAGGATAAGGTGCAACGGCAGTCGTATTATGCGATCGTTGATGAAGTGGACTCGATCCTTATAGACGAGGCGCGCACCCCGCTGATTATCTCCGGTGCGGTGGAGGACAATACCGAGCTGTATCGCAAGGTCAACGTGCTAGTGCCGAAGTTGACGAGACAGCAGGAAGAGGATGGCCCCGGGGATTACAGCGTGGATGAGAAAACCAAGCAGGTGTATCTCACCGAAGCGGGCCACGAGCGCATTGAGGAACTGCTGACCAAAGCCGGTTTACTCAAGGCTGGCGAATCATTGTACAACGCCAGCAATATCGTGCTCATGCATCAGATCAACGCCGCCTTGCGTGCACACGCGCTGTATAACCGTGAGGTCGAATACATCGTCAAGGATGGCGAGGTGATCATCGTCGACGAGTTCACAGGGCGCACTATGCCTGGGCGCCGTTGGTCCGATGGTCTGCACCAGGCCATCGAAGCCAAGGAAGGCGTGAAGATCCAGGCCGAGAACCAGACGCTGGCTTCCATCACCTTCCAGAACTATTTCAGGTTGTACAAGAAGCTCGCGGGCATGACCGGTACTGCAGATACCGAGGCCTCTGAATTTCACGAGATCTACAATCTTGAAGTCATCGTCATACCCACCAACAAACCCATGATCCGCAATGACATGCCCGACCATGTGTACCTGTCCACCAAGGGCAAGTTCCAGGCGGTGATCGCAGATATA
>JAJYBN010000118.1 GCA_021779005.1 Pseudomonadota bacterium | reverse complement strand
ACAGGAAGCAGGCGGTGAGGGCGCCAATCACTGGTATCACGTGACGCTCAAGGAGGGTCGCAACCGCGAAGTCCGGCGCTTGTGGGAGGCTGTGGGTGTAACCGTAAGCCGACTGATCCGCATCCGTTACGGCGCCATAAGCTTGCCGCGTCAGTTGCCACGCGGCGCCTGGCGGGATGCGAGTGACGCAGAGATCACGAGCTTGCTGAAATCAGCTGATATGGCTGTCGATACCAGCCCACCAGCCATAACAAAGGCTTTTCAACGGCACCGTTAAACCAGAGCATTAAAGTTATCTGTGACCTGTTCACGATGGCTTGATTAATAAATAAAATGAGGAGCCAGCCATTAAAAAACTACCGAGTATAGTATTTCTAGTCGCAGCTCTGATTCCATCGGTCGCTACAGCTTTGCCTCCTACCTTGTGCAATCCATTAGAAATATTTAAAGCCAAGATTCATATGGCAATTTACAAGGCGTTGAAATACCCGGCCAATACCGCATTCTATGCGGCGACAGGGATTACCACTATCAGGTTTGATTACTTAAACGGGCGTGTGAATGATGTTCATATGACTGTATCAAGTGGTAATGGCATCCTTGACCGTGCTGCGTTAAGGGCTGTTAAGAATGCCCAATATCCACCCGCTTCTGATAATTTCCACGATAAAACAATAACAGATATCATTTATTTTATTTTTGACAACTCTAATCATATGACTAGAAATAACAGGGCAACAGACAGTGGTGACGCATTACGTCGTCAATTATCCCTGGATTCGGAATGTACAAAGGACATGAAATAACGGCATTCAGAATTGAATGACCACTTCTCACACTTTGAGAAGTGCCTTATAGGTGCGTGTGTAATGCATACAGATACTTGTTGTCTGAGTCTGTTATGCATCAAACTTATCACCAGTCATCCCTTTGCTGTCAGGACCCAGGAGATAGAGATAGGTCGGGATAATCTGCTCAGGCCTGGTTAGCAGCTCACGGTCTTCGGCCGGAAAAGCCAAACGCCGCATCTCGGTGCGTACGGCACCTGGGTCAACCGAATTCACACGCAATGTGCCCCGAAACTCTGATTCATCGGACAGCAAGGCTGATAATGCTTCGATACCAGCTTTAGATACAGCATAAGCGCCCCAGTAGGCACGTGGTTTACGGCCGACGCTGCTGCCGGTGAATACCACTGAAGCATCGGGCGATTTATACAATATTTCTAGGCAGGCTTTGGTTAGAGTGAAGGGCGCAGTAAGGTTGACCTGCAAGACCTGTTGCCAGATGTGTACCTCGTGATGTTCGATGGGCGCCCGTTCACCCAGGATACCGGCATTGTGCAATAGGCCGTCGAGCCGGCCATATGCCTTGTCGAGCACGCCCACCAGGTCTTCATAATCCTTGTAGGCGGCGCCCATGAGGTCCATGGGGTAGATACCCGGTTGTGGACCGCCGGCTCGCATGATCTCATCGTAGACGGTTTCTAGCTTCTTGATGGTCTTCCCGAGCAGGACAACAGTGGCCCCATGCGCGGCGAGCCCTTTGGATACCGCACGGCCGATACCGTCTCCAGCACCAGTGACCAGGATTATCCGGTCCTTGAGCAGTTCCTGCGGCGGTGCGTAGTCGGTTGGGCAGTGGGCCATAATGTCTTTTGTGCTCGGATAGAAAGCCAACAGTTAGATCGAGCCTAATTACTCAATCGGTTAGTCGCGGCAGAGATGGTCTTCACTTCGTATCGTTGTGTCATGTACCAGCATTGTCTGGCGCATCATCGCCGGTACTGCGCGGAGTAACCTCCAGCTGCTCGAGTTCGGGTAATGGTTTCTTTTCATGGATACCCATTTCCGGGAAACGACGCGCGCCCGGCAAGACTTGATGCTCCAGTGAACCGACGGCCTTGTTGTAATGTTCAACACTTTGTCCGAGTGCGCGTCCGACCCGGCCAAGGTGTTCGTTAAATGTGGCAAGGCGCCGGTAAAGCTCTTCACCCAGTTCGCGGATTTGCTCGGCATTCTCAGCCACTGCCTGCTGCCGCCAGCCAAATGCCACTGCACGCAACAAAGCGATGAGACTCGTGGGTGTGGCCAGCACCACCTTGTTGGCGAACGCGTCTTCCATGAGCTTGGGATCTTCATCCAGCGCCGAACTTAGAAACTGTTCCCCCGGCACAAACATCACCACGAAATCTGGAGAGTTCTTATACTGGGTCCAGTAGGCTTTACTGGCCAGTTCACGCATGCGTTCGCGGACTTTACGTGCATGTTGTTGAAGGAATTGAAGGCGTTCTTCATCTGTTTTAGCACTCACCGCGCTGAGATAGGCATCCAGTGGTGTCTTGGCATCCACCACCAGCTCACGCTTATCAGGCATGCGCACCACCATGTCGGGGCGCAAGCGGCCAGCCTCTGACTCACGGCTATCCTGTTCGAAGAAGTCACAGTAATTCACCATACCGGCCAGTTCCGCGAGCCGTTTTAAAGTCATTTCGCCCCACTGGCCACGTATTTCTGGACGACGTAAAGCCTGCACCAGGTTGCGAGTTTCTGCCTGCAGCTGTGTCTGGGTCTCGGTCATGCTGGTCAGATAACGGCTGATGTTACCGTAGGCTTCCTTGCGTTCTTTCTCAATCTGATGGATCTGCTCTTCAGTCTTCTTTAAGGTTTCGTTGATGGGCTTTACCAGCTCAGCGAAAGCCTTTTCCTTTTTCTCCAGTTCACCCCTAGCTTCCAGTTGGAACTTGCCCAGGTTCTGGGTGGCAAGTTCCAAGAATGACTGGTTGTTGTTGCGCAGTACATCACCGGCCAGTGCCTTGAAGGTCTTTTCCAGTTCCTCGCGCCCCAAGCCCATGGCTTCGGCTTTTGTCCTTAGTGTGGCAAGTTCAATTAGAAGATCACTGATGCGTTTATGCGAGAACAGGACAGCGATTGCATATCCGAGAATAAGGCCGATGACCAAGGCGAGGAGGATATAGACCAGCATTAGCAAGCGGTTCTCTGTGCGCCAACTGCGGCGCTATTCTCATCCAACCAGGGTAGAAGTTCTGCGGGATTTCTGAGCAAGCCATCAGCCTGCCAATCTGCAGGGCTTTCACTCACATCGATATAGCCATACAAGGCGACCAGGGCACGCATGCCCGCCGCATGGGCGGCTTCCACATCGCGTTGCGCGTCTCCAACATAGATGCTATTGGCCGGTGAGCAACCAGTGAGCGTGCATGCATGCAACAGTTGATCGGGATGGGGTTTGCGGCGCGGCGTGGTATCTCCACTGACTACGCAGGCAGCTCGCTCATTCAGGTTGAATGCCTGGAGGAGTGGCTCCGTGAGTGCGCCAGGTTTGTTAGTAACGATGCCCCAGCGCATTCCACGTTGTTCGATATTCAGCAGCACGGCTTCGATACCCGGGAATAACTGCGTTTCCTGGTTCAGACAGCCACGATAGATCTCTAATAATCGCACGCGCATGCCGGCAAACCGGGAATCATTGGGCTCGATTCCGAAGCCCAGTTTAAGCAATGCCGGTGTACCGTGCGAGACAATCGGCCGGATACGTTCCGGAGGGAGCGGACTCAGCTTGTGTTCAGCGCGCTGCGTGTTGAGTGCCGTACCGAGGTCGGGTGCAGTATCCAGAAGAGTCCCGTCAAGATCGAAAAGTATCAATGACATGTCATTCAGTATGGCCGGGTGAAGTGCATGTAATAGTTCACGTCCAGATTGCTGTCGAGCCAGTAATGCCGGGTCAGCGGATTGAAATGCATGCCGGCACTGCCGCGTAGTTCGAGATTCGCATGCCGTGCCCATTGATCCAGCTCCGATGGGCGGATGAATTTAGCATACTCATGGGTGCCACGTGGTATGAGTCTTAATATGTATTCTGCCCCGAGGATAGCAAGGATAAACGATTTTGCATTGCGATTGAGCGTCGAAAAAAATACGTGGCCGCCTGGCTTCACTAATACTGCGCACGCTTGCACAACTGCAGCTGGTTCTGGGACGTGTTCTAGCATCTCCATGCACGTCACCGCATCAAAGTGGGCTGGCGATTCTTCCGCTAGGTTTTCAGCGGTTGTGTTTTGGTAAATAACCTTAAGACCTGATTCCTTCAGATGTAATTCTGCAACTTTCAATGGCGCTTCTGCCATATCAATGCCCGTCACAACCGCACCGCTATTGGCCATGGCTTCCGCTAGCAGGCCGCCACCACAGCCGATATCCAGAATACGCTTGTTCTTGAGGCCAGCGTGGTTCTCGATGTACGCGAGTCGCAGAGGATTGATTTCGTGCAATGTGCGGAATTCCCCAGTCGGATCCCACCAGCGGGAGGCAAGCGCGTCAAATTTTGAAATCTCCCGGATATCAATGTTGGCGTGGCGATGACTCATGCCTGACTAATCTCCGCCGAAGCCGGGGCTATGCGCTGTTGCCAGCGTAAGATACGCTCCATGATATTGCCAAGATCAAGGCGCGTCAGTTGCCCGCCGCGCAGCAATTGCCGGCCAGCGACCCATACGTCGCTCACCTGTCGCCGGCTGGCCGCGTACACCAACTGC
>JAJYBN010000117.1 GCA_021779005.1 Pseudomonadota bacterium | reverse complement strand
TGAAGAAACACGTATAAATTTGCGAAAAAGCCAACCAGATATTATGCAAACCGATGAAGCAGCACGCACCTACATCCTAGCGAATGAACTGCGCATTGCAGTACTGCGAGAATATGCCGGTTTGCGTTATGGTGATCGTGCCGATGGCGATTGGTTCGATGTCTATCAAAAGGCTTCAAACCTGCGCCAGCGCGGCACCCGCAGCTACATAGAACGGGCTGTAGGGGGTACGCAAAGTGCTACCGATGATGTCCGTTATCAGACGATGACTCTGATGGATAGCGAAATCCGTAAGCGATTATTGCAGGTACCGGCCGGTACGCGATTCCCGGGCTTTGGTAAATCCGCTGAGCACATCAGCGAGACAATTTAAGCAAGTTGCGACGGACGCCCAGCATTCTTATGATTGACATCCTGACAATATTAATGAACTAAATGAGGCCAAGTGGCCTACACGACAAATCGGAGTATTTTCATGCCCACCAGCGCTTCCCAGACCAACTGGACTATCGAATATGACACCGACGGCATTGCTTGGCTCGGTTTCGACAAGTTAGGTGCCAGCACCAATGTCCTGTCCAAGGCAACAATGCTTGAATTCTCGGAGCGGCTCAAAGAACTTGCTCAAAACAAACCAAAGGGCATTGTCATCTACTCCAGCAAGCAGAATGGCTTCATTGCGGGCGCCGACATCAAGGAGATCAAGGACCTACGCACCCATCAGGAAGCTTATGAAGTTACCCGGGCCGGCCAGCTGATCATGGAACAGCTGGAGAAGCTGCCCTGCCCTACCGTTGCATTGATTCAAGGTTTTTGCCTAGGGGGTGGATTAGAGCTGTCTCTTGCGTGCACCTACCGCGTGGGTGTTGATGACGACAGACTCAGTCTCGGCTTGCCGGAAGTAAAAATCGGCGTGCATCCCGGTTTCGGTGGTACGGTACGCTGCCCCCGTCTGGTAGGTGTATTACCAGCCATGAGCTTCATGCTCACCGGCCGCAGTGTCCGTGGCAGCGAAGCCCTGAGGATAGGTCTGCTGGACCGCCTAGTAAAACCGGATACTGCACGGCAGACCGCGCGCAGCCTGTTACTCAAACACGCGCCGAAGAAAACTGCGTCCTTCGTCCAGAAACTGCTGGGCCAACCTTGGATGCGGCCATTGATAGCGCGCATGCTCACCAAGAAAGTGGCCGCCAAGGTGCGCCGTGACCACTATCCCGCGCCCTACGCCATTATCGATCTGTGGAAGAAATATGGCAGCCGCGAAGCCATGTATGACGCGGAAGCCCATTCCTTCGCGGACATGATGGTCCTCGATACTTCGCACAACCTTATGCGAGTTTTTCTCTTACAGGATCGGCTGAAATCACTCGGCAAGAAATCCGACCTGCTGCTCAATCACGTGCACCTGGTGGGCGCCGGCACCATGGGTGGCGACATCGCCGCCTGGTGCGCGCTACGCGGTTTCAACGTTACCCTGCAGGATCGCGAGGCAAAATATGTACAGCCAGCGCTGGCGCGCGCGCAAAAACTGTTTGTGAAGAGACTCAGAGGGACTGAGATACTAAATGCAACTAAACGGCTGAAAATGGACGTAGCAGGCGATGGCGCCAAAGATGCAGATGTGGTCATCGAGGCGATCTTTGAGAACGTCGAGGCCAAGCAGGCCTTGTACAAGGTTCTGGATACCAAGATGAAACCCAACGCCATCCTTGCCACCAATACATCCAGCATCCGGCTAGAAACTTTACGCACGGTCCTTAAGGATCCGCAAAGGCTGGTGGGACTGCATTTTTTCAATCCGGTCGCGATGATGCCGCTGGTGGAGGTGATCCATGCAGAAGACACGTCCAAGGACGAGATCAATAAATGCCTATCCTTCGCACGCCAGATCGACAAGCTGGCAGTGCCGGTCAAGAGTTCTCCCGGGTTCCTGGTAAACCGCATTCTCATGCCCTATCTTATGGAAGCCATGCTGGCCGCCGATGAGGGCGTGCCACTGGAAGCCATCGACCGGGCGGCCCTGGATTACGGAATGCCCATGGGACCAGTGGAATTGACCGACACCGTAGGTCTGGATGTGTCGCTGTCAGTGGCGCAGGTATTCGCCAAGGAATTCCACAAGAAAATCCCCGACAGCCTGACCAAGCTGGTGGCCGAAAAAAAACTGGGGCGCAAGACCGGCGAAGGATTCTATAAATACCAGGACGGCAAGCCCGTGAAGGATAAGAGCCGAGCCCGCCACATGCCTGCTGACCTGCAGGACCGGCTTATCCTGCCGATGATCAACGAAGCGGTAGCAGTACTACGCGAGCGCATTGTGGATGACACAGATCTGCTGGATGCCGGCGTAATCTTTGGCACCGGTTTCGCGCCCTTTCGAGGCGGCCCGATTAACTACATTCGCGCTAGCGGCGCAAACCAACTTAAGCAACGCCTGGATAGACTGCAGGCGCAGTACGGCCAGCGTTTCACACCTGATGCCGGTTGGGATGCGCCCACCCTCAAGGAGCCCAAAGCATGAAATACGAAAACATGCCAAAAGACCATGAGGCTGCGGTCCGTACCCTGGCCATGCCCAAGGATACCAATGGCCTGGGTGATATCTTCGGTGGCTGGATCATGTCGCACGCCGACATGGCTGGAGCCATCATCGCCTTCCGGCGCGCAGGTGGCCGGGTGGTAACCGTGGCGGTGAACGAATTCGTTTTCGTGAGTCCAGTCTATGTGGGCGACGTTGTGAGTTTTTATACTGATGTTGCACGTGTTGGTAACACTTCCATCACTATTGACGTGACAGTGTTCTCACAGCGCAACGACGGAGAGCACGAGTCCTGCGTGAAAGTAGCCACAGCGCAGATGACCTATGTACGTGTGGGTGCAAATCGCCGACCAGTACCGATTGCCAAGTAATTTCAGCATGTTGATAACGCTCACTGGCGGGCAACTTCCGGCGAAGCTTTGCGAGCGCGATTATCTTCTGAAAAACACATAATCCAGTGATGCTAGAGCAAGCAACTTTAGAATATTTTTCAATCTGAGGCGTAAGCCTGGTCACGCTGGCCATGCAGTTGATTGAAATGCCCGATCTCCTCCACCACGATACTCATGGCCTGTTTTTCTATTTCAGTTAGGTAGGGATTCCAGATATCAAAGATCAATACCACACGTGTCTGGTCACTGCGGTTCCAGGCTTCGTGTTCGAAAGTGTCGTCGAATACCAGACATTCGCCCTCCTTCCATGCGCGCAGTTCCCCTCCTACGCGAATCCCACACTCGGACGGGATTACTAACGGCAGATGCACAACCAGGCGGGTATTGATGACGCCGGTATGCCGCGGTATATGTGCGCCAGGTTTGAGTACTGAAAAAAACACTTCCGGCGAATGCTCGCCGACGTGGCACAGCGGCAACTTCTCCAACAGACCTGAGGTCAATGGACAACGGTGGCAGTTGTCAGCGTAGCGCCGCCCATCTCGGTAGAAAAAAAAGGCGTTCCAGCTGGGTGAATAATTCAGATCTTGCCAGTAGGCTGCGGCTTGATGATCCTTGGGGATTTCCACGAACGGCTGCAAGCCCTGCCCGCTTCGCAACACTTGTTGCAACTCTAAGCGGATTTCGTGTGTGTGATGTTCGATATCCGACAGCCATGGAAACTGGCTGCGTTCAAACCAGGCCTGTGCGGGTAAATCTGGAAATTTCATGAATGTGGGCCGTTGCATGTTGTGTCCCTTTGGCAACGGCTCCCGACCCAGAAAAATGCGTACACATCGGTCCACGCGGGTGAATTCCCCGGCTGCGTGCCGCTCGCGCAGGTGAGCAAGCGCCCGACTCAAGTGTTCGGCACGTGCCTGCTGTACCACGGCGATGGCATTTCCAAGCTGTTGTCGCAACCCGGGAGGTAGCGTATGCATACGCTGCAGCAATCCAAGAGTTTCTGCTCTGGCTAAGGCGGCGACATAACTATCGAGCGCCTCCCGTGGCCTGCCCGACTGCGCTAGTACAGCGGCTTTGTTCAACAGCTCAATTGGATAACTGGAATTAATCTTCAGATCCACATGCAATGCCATCTGAGCCCGGCTACATTCATAATAAGTGAATACACACAGTTCGGCGTGGACGAGATGCGAGTGGACGTCACGCCGGTGCGCCAGGTTTTACATAGTGTGTGTCGGGCGATCAGCCTGCAGGGCGCCCCCCAGAAGACTTTCGATTTTACGTTGTGTGTTCCCACCGTCCTGTTCGCTGAATTGCACACCGATGCCCATGGCGCGCGAACGATTAGTGCTGCGCGGTGTGACCCATGCTACTTTAGCTGCGACCGGCAGGCGTTCAGTAGAATCTACGAGCTGCAGCAAGATGAAGACATCATCACCCAGTTGATAGGCTTTATTAGTGGGAATGAACAAGCCGCCGTTTTTTACAAACGGCATGTAAGCACTGTATAGGGCGCTCTTGTCCTTTATGACAAGATTGAGTATGCCTTGCTGACGGGGTGCATTCATCCAGTTATCCTCCACGTGCGGCAAGCGGTGCCGTCTCCAACGTCTCCAACCCTACCGACC
>JAJYBN010000116.1 GCA_021779005.1 Pseudomonadota bacterium | reverse complement strand
TTGGTTGAAGATGATTCAGGCCTATGGCGCATGGATTGGTCGCCGCTGATCGGAATGCTCATGGATGAGCGCATGCCGGCTGAGGTCAGGGCGGCACGCTTTCATGCCAGCCTGGCGCATGCATTAGTCGCACAAGCGCATCTCCTGCGACAGATACATGGCGTGCGACATGTGGCATTGACAGGCGGGGTGTTCCAGAATGCCGTGCTCACACAACAGGCTCTGGAAGGGCTGGCTGCGCAAGGTTTTGAGGTGCACATCCCTCTGCAGGTGCCGGTCAACGATGCCGGCATCAGCTACGGCCAGATCATCGAAGCCAGTGCGCACAGCAGCCAGATCGCAAGAACCATATCCAGCAGAGACCACAGCCGCAGTCAGTGACGCAAGCCCGGAGAAACGCATGGCGCTGAAAGAGACCCATATCACCCTCGCTCACGGCAACGGTGGGCGTTTCATGCGCGAACTGATCGATGACCTGTTCGCGGCGCGCCTGGGCAATACAGTGCTGGATACCAGCCTGGATGCGGCGAGCATCCCATCGCTGCCTGCGGGCGTGCTGGTCGTAACCACCGATGGTTTCACGGTGCAGCCGCTGGAGTTCCCGGGCGGCAACATCGGCTCGTTGGCGGTGCACGGCACCATCAACGACTTGGCGGTCTCGGGTGCCGTGCCGCACTACCTGACGTTGAATGCGTTCATCGAAGAAGGCACCGAGATCGCACTGTTGGAGCGGCTCATCGACGCTATGGCGCAGGCCGCCCGCGACAGCCAGGTGAGTGTGGTCGCTGGTGACACCAAAGTCATGCCCCGCGGCCAGGCCGATGGCGTGTATTTCGCGACCACCGGCTTCGGCGTCCGACCGCATACTCTTGAGCTCGGCATGCCGCATGTCCGTGCCGGCGACCGCATCCTGGTGAGCGGCACCGTGGGTGACCACGGGGCGGCGGTGCTGCTGGCTCGCGAAGAATTTGGATTTCACGGCGACCTGCGATCCGATTCCGCCAGCGTGCTGGACGCTGCTCAGGCCCTATGCAAAATTCCGGGGTTGCGCTTCATGCGCGACCCGACCCGCGGTGGACTGGCGACGGTCGCCAACGAGATGGCGCGCGCCACCTCCCTGTGCGTGCGCCTGCAGGAAGATGCCATCCCCATAAGCGAACCGGTGCAATCGGTGTGCGAGTTGTTGGGGTACGATCCCCTGTATCTGGCCAGTGAAGGCCGGCTAGTGGCCGTGGTGGCTACCGAGGCTGCAGACCAGGCGCTCGTGGCTCTACGCAATACCAATACTGAGGCGCGACTGATCGGCGAGCTCACCGATGAACCGGCGCAAGTCATCATGCAGACAGAACTCGGTGGCGAACGGGTGCTGGAGGAACTGGAAGAGGATCCCCTGCCACGGATCTGTTGAATATCGATGATGGGCTCAGGTTGCTCCGTACGCCCGGATTAGTCCGTGTATTAGCCATCTGTCCATGAAGCCAGGACAGCTTCAGTACCCTATTTTTGAGTGTCCGTGCCCCTCCTGATCGCCATGTTGACGCCCCATCGTATGTACCGTGTGGAAAGAGCTTGCCGTCAGGGAATATACGCCCAGGCGTATAAACTCTGAATATACTGTCTAGCGTATATTGACATTTATACGAAATAGAGTATATTTATCTAAAACTATGGAGAAGCCCTTTGAATTCAGACATTTTACGCAGCCCCAAGCAGATTGGAAACGCCATCCGCCGGCGCCGCCGCTCACTCGATATGAATCAAACCGAGCTGGGGCAGAAAACACACCTGCGGCAGGCGTCCATTTCCGGGCTGGAAGCCGGCAACGCCGGCACCTCGCTGCGCACGCTTTTTGACGCGCTCACGGCCCTGGATCTCGAGCTTGTGGTTCGTGAGCGGACTAAAGCCTCATCCAGTTCCATCGAGGAGCTATTCTGATGGCGCGCCCCCGTACCCGCATTCCACTCAACGTGTTCCTGAACGGTCGCCTGGTGGGCCGGCTGAACCGCCAATCGAGCGGCGCCATCGATTTTACTTACGATACCGGCTGGCTGGGTTGGGAGCACGCTATGCCGGTGTCTTACTCCCTGCCCTTGCGGGAGGATCGCTACATCGGTGGTCCGGTGATTGCGGTTTTCGACAATCTGCTCCCGGATAACCAGCAGGTTCGTCGCCGAATGGCGGAACGGGTCAAAGCCGATAACTACGATGCCTACAGCTTGCTGGCCGCTGTGGGCCGTGATTGTGTCGGCGCACTGCAAATCCTGCCGGAAGGCGAGTCTCCAGGTCCGGCGGGAGGACTGTCGGGAAGGCCATTGGCTGACGGTGAAATCGCCAGCATGCTGTCGAACCTTGCAAATACCCCTTTGGGTGTCGACGAGAGCGATGAGTTTCGCATCTCACTGGCCGGCGCCCAGGAAAAGACCGCGCTGCTGCACTGGAAAGACCGATGGCAGTTGCCGCATGGGACCACCGCCACCACGCACATCCTGAAACCACAGATCGGCATGCTGAGAAATGGAATTGATCTTTCCAAAAGCATCGAAAATGAATATCTGTGCATGCATTTGACAGCTGCCTTGGGACTGCCCACGGCCGATGTGGATATGCACGCGTTTACCAAAAAGTCCGCACTGGTCGTCACGCGTTTTGACCGGCAATGGACCAGCGACCAGCGATTGCTTCGCCTTCCGCAGGAGGATTGCTGCCAGGCACTATCCGTACCCCCGACCAGCAAATATGAATCCCATGGGGGGCCTGGGGTCCAGGCTATCCTGAAATTGCTGCAGGCCAGTGACGAACCGGAATCCGATCAGTACCAATTCTTCAAAACGCAGGTGGTATTTTGGCTGCTGGGAGCAACCGACGGCCATGCGAAAAACTTCAGCCTGTTTATACTTCCCGGCGGCCGCTTCAGGCTGACACCCCTCTATGACGTCATGTCCGTGCAGCCCAATGTGGACAATGGACAAATTACCTTTAATCGCATGAAATTCTCCATGGCTATCGGTAATAAGCGGCATTACGTTGTTAACGAAATCATACCGCGGCATTTCATTGAGACCGCCATGCGATGTGGTTTATCTACCGCTTTCATCCAGAACATTTTTACGGAACTTAAACACGATGCGGAAACTGCCATAGATACGACCCTGAAGAGTCTACCGGTTGGGTTTCCGGAAGATCTGGTCACATCAGTGATCGATGGATTTCGTAGACGCCTGAATCTGATCGCTTGATGGGAATTAAAGAGTACTGACTCCTCTATTCAATTTGGATCAGTGATAGTGCCGGTGCGCGTGCTTTAGGCCGTTCGCATGCACATGCTCATGGGTATGAGCCTGATAGCGGCCGCCATAGCGCTCTTCGATGCGGCCAATTTTCCACACCAGCAGCGACAGGATCCAGGCGATGATAAAAAGTCCGACGATGATGTAGCCGAGCCCGCCAAAGTTCAGATGACTGATTGATATGAAGAACGTGCCCTTTAGATCCAGCATCGATGTCAGCACCTGGATGATCTCGATGCTGCCGATGATCAATGCCACCGCGATCGACAGCCCGGTGGTCGTGATGTTGTAGAAAATCTTGCGCAAGGGGTTGATGAAGGCCCAATTGTAGGCCTTGCACATCAAGACGCCGTCACTGGTATCCATCAACGACATACCGGCCGCAAACAGGACGGGTAGTGAGAGGATCGCCGGCATCGGCAGGTTGCCTGCCGATGCACCCGCGGTCATGGCCAGCAGTCCGACCTCTGAAGCGGTGTCGAATCCCAGTCCGAACAGGAACCCCACCGGGTACATCTGCCAGCTGGACTTGATGAAGCCTTGCAGGCGTCCCCCGAGAATACGGTTGATGAACCCGCGCTTGCTGAGCAATTCTTCCAGATGCTGGTGGCTGTGCTTGCCGGTCTTGGCCTGCTGCCAGACCTTGAGGATATCCAGCAGCACCAGCAGGTTGATGATGCCGATGATCCACAGGAATGTGGCCGATACCCCGGCACCGATGATCCCGCCCAGGTTCTGCATGGTCGGCAATGCATGCTTGACGGCAGCAGCAGCGAAGGTGATCGCGACCGCGAGCACAAACACCACTGTGGAGTGGCCCAGGGAAAATGAAAATCCGATACCGAGCGGCTTCCTGCCCTTCTGCAGCATATAGCGCACGGTATCGTCGATGGCCGCAATATGATCGGCATCTAAGGCATGTCGCAGCCCGAACATGTAGGCGACGAAACCCAACCCTACCAGTGCTGGATAACTGGCCGCGTAATACAGAAACAGTCCCCAGCCCAGCAGGTGCAGCGCGCCGACGAAACCATACAGTCCGGCCAGACGCCACCATTCACGCAACGTGAACCCAAGACTGCGCTTCTCATCCTGTCTGACGAGGGGAATGAGCGTGTAAACCCTGAGACTTTCCTGCATCATGATTGGTCACCTGTGTAGACCATTTCACTACCGAGCGATGCCGCGGATGTCCCAGCAGATTAACCGCCACACGTGGATGTTTTGATCCAGGTCAAATTGGATCGATTCTTCCCAAGAACACAGCTAAGACAGGGT
>JAJYBN010000115.1 GCA_021779005.1 Pseudomonadota bacterium | reverse complement strand
CAGACGCTCGCTCATCTCGGTCAGCATTTCCTTGAATGAGTCCACGGTGATCTCGCGCTCGTGCTGGTTGAGTATCTCCACGAAGCGCGACATATGCGTGCCCTTGAAGTTATGCGGCAGGTCCACATACATGTTGAAGGTCGCGATGGTGTGTTGTTCGCCGCCAGAACGGTCCCGCACCCGTATGGGGTGGCGGATGTCCTTGATACCCACCTTGTTGATGGGGATGCGGCGGACATCGGCGCTCGACTGCACATCGGCGATGGGCAGATGCTCGACCTCGGCCGGATGGCTGGGTGTCATATTGATGTTCTCCATCTGGCGTACCTCAGGTGGCAGATGCGGTGACCAGTGGATATAGGGTCTGAACCGGGATTTTCCACTGATAGCCGCAGGCCGCAGCATACGGACTGTCTCTACGGACAGTTAGGCTAACACAGCCAGAGTCTCAGGGGTGATGCGCTCACTGGCCAGCGGCTTGGGGCTGTGGTTGATGATGTGCTGCCAGCCAGCCATCCAGCGAGCGGCGTATGCCCACCGCATCCAGACCCGCGAGCTTGAGGCATTCTTCCCGCGAACCATGTTCTATGAAGCGATCCGGCAGGCCGAGATTCAGGATGGCAATGCGCACGTCGCGGGACACCAGCAGTTCGTTTACGGCACTGCCGGCGCCGCCGGCGATGGCATTGTCTTCAATGGTCACCAGTGAGTCATGCGATGCTGCCAGTTCCAGGATCAGTGACTCATCCAGGGGTTTGACGAAGCGCATGTTGACCAGCGTCAGGTTCAAGGCATCCACGCTGGCCCGCGATGCTTCCACCATGGGGCCGAATGCCAGCACTGCGACATTCTTGCCGCGACGCCGGATCTCAGCCTTGCCGATGGGCAGGGCATGCATCTGCTTTTTGATTTGCACTCCCGGCCCACGGCCGCGCGGATAACGCACCGATGCCGGTTGATCGAGCAGCATGCCCGTGTACAGCATCTGCCGGCATTCGTCCTCATCAGCCGGTGCCATGAGTACCAGATTCGGGAGACAGCGCATGTAAGTCAGATCGAAGCTGCCCGCGTGCGTGGGACCATCAGGTCCCACCAGGCCGGCACGGTCGATGGCGAACAGTACCGGCAGATTCTGCAGTGCAACGTCATGCACCAATTGGTCGTAGGCGCGCTGCAGGAACGTGGAATAGATGGCCACCACCGGTTTCAGGCCGGCACTGGCGAGACCTGCAGCCAGGGTCAGCGCGTGTTGCTCGGCGATGCCCACGTCGAAATAGCGTTCCGGAAAACGCTTCGCGAATTCAACCAGTCCTGATCCCTCGCGCATGGCGGGCGTGATGGCTACCAGGCGTGGTTCCCGTTCGGCCATATCGCACAACCATTGGCCGAACACATCGGAATAATTGGGGCTGGCGGCAGCTTTCTGCGTGATCTCTCCGGTCGCGGCATTGAACGCCGACGGGCCGTGCCACTTGATGGGATCCTGCTCGGCCGGCTGGTAACCCTTGCCCTTGCGGGTGACCACATGCAGGAACTGCGGACCCTTCAGGGCGCGCATGTTGCGCAAGGTGGTCACCAGGGTCGCCACGTCATGTCCGTCCACTGGGCCGATGTAGTTGAACCCCAGTTCCTCGAACAGCGTGCCGGGCGCCACCATGCCCTTCATGAATTCCTCGGAACGCCGCGCCAGCTCGCGCACTGGCGGCATGATGGACAGGGCCTTCTTGCCGCCTTCGCGCAGGTGCGCATAGACCTGGCCGGAGAGCACTTTCGCAAAATAATTCGACAGTGCTCCGACGTTCTCGGAGATCGACATGTCGTTGTCGTTCAGCACCACCAGCAGATCGGCGTCCAGGCTGCCGGCATGGTTGAGTGCCTCGAAGGCCAAGCCCGCCGTCATGGCGCCGTCACCCACAAGCGCCACCACATGTCGATCCTCGCCCTTCTGTTTGGCCGCCAGTGCCATGCCGAGCGCAGCACTGATGCTGGTACTGGAATGTCCGACGCCGAAGGTGTCGTACTCGCTCTCGGCTCGGCTCGGGAATGGCGCCAGACCTTTCAGGCTTCTGATGGTATACAGGCGATCACGGCGTCCGGTGAGCACCTTGTGGGGATAGGCCTGGTGGCCCACATCCCATACCAGCCGGTCATACGGTGTGTTGAAAACATAGTGCAGCGCCACCGTGAGTTCCACCACGCCGAGTCCAGCGGCGAAATGCCCGCCCACGTTGCTGACGGTGTCGATCAGATAAGCGCGCAGTTCATCCGCCACTTTCTTAAGGTCGGCTTCCGGGAGTGCGCGCAGGTCATCGGGCGAATTGATGCGCGACAACAGTGGAAATCTGGAAAGGTCTGTCATGCGGGTCTGCTGTGTGGATGCATCATTATCCGGGCTTTATACCCGTGCCATCAACTCACTGGCTGCGGGTGACGATATATTCCGAGAGCCAGGCCAGCGGTTCGGAAGCTTCTCCGAAAAGTGCGAGAGCCGTGACTGCGGCATGATGTAGATCATGAGCGTGGCGGCGGGCTTCTTCCAGCCCCAGTACGCTCGGATAGGTGGGCTTGTTGTGCGAGGCATCGGCGCCGGTATGCTTGCCGAGGGCTGCAGTCTCACCCTCCACATCCAGGATGTCATCACGGATCTGGAAAGCCAGGCCGGCGCATTTTGCATAACGATCCAGGGCGGTGCGTTTCTCCGCAGCCAGACTGTGCAGGCTCTGTGCTGCCAGTGACACACTGGCGCGTATCAGGGCACCGGTCTTGTGGATATGCATGAGTTCCAGTTCCGCAAGGCTCAAGTCTCTGCCAGCCGCTGCCAGGTCCATGGCTTGTCCGCCGGCCATACCGGCAGAACCACTGGCCTGAGCCACGCTATGGATCATTTCGACGCGCGTCGCCGGCGATACCGCCATGGCCGGGTCCTCGGCCAGGATCTGGAACGCCAACACCTGCAGGGCGTCGCCGGCGAGGATCGCAGTGGCCACATCGAAGGCCTTGTGGCAGGTGGGTCGACCGCGGCGCAAATCGTCATTGTCCATGGCCGGCAGATCATCGTGGATTAACGAGTAGGCATGGATCATTTCCACGGCGGCCGCCGGCCCATCCAGCCGTTCGGCAGGTACCCCCAGGGTCTCGCCGGTGGCGTAAATCAATAGTGGTCGCAATCGCTTGCCGCCGCCCAATACCGCGTAGCGCATCGCCGCATGCAACCGGTGTGGTGGCTTGTCGGCAGCCGGCAGCCACTGATCAAGAACGGTTTCGATGCGCCCAGAATACTCCGGCACCCGGTCCCGGAAAGGCATTAACTATTCGTCCTCGGAAGGCAGGGCGGCGAGTTTTTGTTGACCGTCCTTATCGATCAGCATTTCCACCTTGAGCTCAGCCTGTTTGAGGGCTGTCTGGCACAAACGTGTGAGCGTGATTCCACGTTCGAAATGTTTCAAGGCCGCATCCAGGCTGAGATCGCCCTTCTCAAGGGTGGCGACGATTTTTTCGAGCTCCTTGAGTGCGGCTTCGAAGTCCGGAGCAGCGGGTTTAGCGGTCTTGACCACGGTCGATTCCTGAGGTGAGGCCGGGCAAGTTACACGTCGAAGCAAGTAGGGTCAAACATGACGTACCGAGTTGACTTGCAAAGCCGGCAGGTCTAAATTGTAGCTACTTTTAGACTAAGTCTAAGTATGCCGGACTGTAACTGGCAGGACTGGTCATTCCTTGATGTAATCCGGAGGAAATCATGAGCAAGCAACTGAAAGGCAGCAAGACCGAGGAGAACCTGAAAGCGGCCTTCGCGGGTGAATCCCAGGCCAACCGCCGTTACCTGTATTTCGCCGCCAAAGCTGACGTGGAGGGCTTCAATGACGTGTCCGCCGTGTTCCGTTCCACTGCGGAAGGCGAGACCGGCCATGCCCACGGCCACCTGGAATATCTCGAAGCCGTAGGCGATCCGGCCACCGGCCTGCCCATCGGCAGCACTGACAAGAATCTCAAGGCCGCCATCGCCGGCGAGACCCACGAATACACGGACATGTACCCGGGCATGGCCAAAGCCGCCCGCGCGGAAGGTTTCAACGAGATCGCCGACTGGTTCGAGACCCTGGCGAAGGCCGAGCGTTCCCACGCCAACCGCTTCACCAAGGCACTGGATACCCTCGGGAAGTAATTGTTGCACTGGATCGGGGGCGCATCGCGCCCCCACATCGATGTGATCCTGTTTTTAAGGGAAAGGGGAGTCATGCATGTCGGGTGAAGGCGGTCTCAAGGCGCCCAACAGGCATCCGCTCGACTGGCAGAGCCCGGATTTCTGGAACCAGGACGCGCTGCTCGCCGAGATGGACCGTGTATTCGACATCTGCCACGGCTGCCGGCGTTGCTTCAATCTGTGCAATGCGTTTCCCACACTGTTCGATGCCATCGACGCCACCGATACGGGTGAACTCGAGTCCGTGGACAAGAAAGTGTACTGGCAAGTGGTGGACAACTGCTATCTCTGCGACATGTGTTTCATGACCAAATGCCCCTACGTGCCGCCACATCCCTGGAACCTGGACTTCCCGCACCTGATGCTGCGCGGCAAGGCCGTT
>JAJYBN010000114.1 GCA_021779005.1 Pseudomonadota bacterium | reverse complement strand
TCCATCATACTTGGCAGTACTTTCTTTCAGTCGAAGCGAGCTCAGGCGACTACGCCCAAATTACTGGTTACCAGCCATGGCTGATGTCTTCGTTTCCTATGCTCGAGCCGACAAGGCGCGGGTCGCGCCGCTGGTCGCTGCCATAGAGGCCAAGGGCTGGTCCGTCTGGTGGGATCCGGAGATTTCACCCGGCCAGGAATTCGACGACCAGATCGATTCGGAACTGGTAGCGGCCAAGGCAGTGCTGGTGGTGTGGACGCCGGTGTCGGTGGTCTCGAGATGGGTGCGCGGCGAGGCGCGCGACGCCGCCGAACGCGGGATTCTGGTGCCGGTGCGGTTCGAGCAGGCGCGCCTGCCGATCGACGTGCGCGCAATCCATACTACGGATCTCGACGACTGGCGCGATGATCCCGCCAACCCGGCGGCGCTGGAATGCCTGCGCGCGCTGGCTGCGATGATTGCGCGCTCGCAGACGGCGCAAGCCGCAATTGCCAGTGAGAAAGCGGCGACAACTTCTGCGCAAAAACAAGCGCCCTGCTTCTCGGTCTGCGTACTGCCGTTTACCAACATGAGCGGCGACCCTGAACAGGAGTATTTCAGCGACGGCATTACCGAGGACATCATCACCGATTTAAGCAAGGTCTCGGCGCTGGAGGTCGTTTCGCGTAATGACTCATTCCTGTACAAGGGCAAGCAAATCGAGATGCTGAAGGTCGCGCGCGAGGTCAAAGTCACCCATGTACTCGAAGGCAGCGTGCGCCGGGCCGGCGGCAGGGTGCGAATCACCGCGCAGTTAATCGACGGTGCCAGCGGCAAACACCTGTGGGCCGAGCGTTACGACCGCGATGCCAGCGACATCTTCGCGATCCAGGACGAGATTTCCCAAGCTATCGTCAAGGCGTTGCGGCTGCGCCTCCTGCCGGAGGAGAAGAAGGCCATCGAACGGCGCGGCACGGACAGCGTGGAGGCCCATGACCTGTACCTGATGGCGCGGCAGATTTACGTAACTGGCCAAGAGGCAGATGCGCACTCCGCACAAGCCATCATTCGCTTGTGTGTCCGCACAACTGAAATCGATCCGCACTATGCGCAGGCGTGGGCACTTCTGGCTATCGCATACCGCAGTTTGCGAGATGTGGAAGGTGGGCGGCCCGATGACGGCATGACTGCAGCGGAACGCGCACTGATGCTGGATCCGAAACTGGCTGAAGCCCACGCAGTAAAGTCACATATTCTACTGTCGGCCGGGGATACCGAAGCAGCAGCTGCGGAAGTCGCAATTGCACTCGAGCTTGATTCGGAATCCTACGAGGTCAATCGCGCGGCCGGACGTCTGAATTATCAACTGCATCGCTACACAGACGCTATCCAGTTTTATGAAAAAGCCGCGAGCTTGATGGAAGTGGAAGCCAATTCCGTGTTCATGCTGATTAGTTGTTACACTGCCGCGGATATGCCCGCGGAAGCAATCGATGCTGCACAACGAACGCTTAAACGTACTGAGACCATCTTGGCACGCGACGCAAATAATGCAGGGATTATTACCTACAGCGCCTATGCACTCGCGACGCTGGGTGAGGGCGAGCGCGCCAAGGCACGCATGAGCCGCGCAAGGCTGATCGACCCAGGCAATTTCAACATGCGATACAACTTCGCATGCGCTTTAAGTGTGAAATTAAAAGACAAGGATGCAGCACTCGAGATGCTGGGCGAAGTGTTCGAAAGGATCACGGAAGCTTTTCTACCTTACGCCAAGGCGGACCCGGATTTTGAATTTCTGCACGACGACCCACGTTACCAGACAATGGTCGCGGCTGCTGAAGCGCGCCTGGCCGCGGCAAAGACCTCTCAAGCACCAGTGACCAAAAAGGCCTGATCTTCGGGTTGTCCTACAGGCTAAAGGCGAGACCCAAATGCCGCACATTGATGCGTCCGGAGCTAGGCGTGGTTGAAACACCGGGGCTTAAAGGAAACGACACCGGCCCTCTTCCGATGGTAATCGGGGTAACTGGACATCGCGATCTGGCGCCGGAAGATATTCCGCGTATTCAAGCATCACTAGCGGCATTGTTTGCCTGTCTGCGCAGACAGTACCCGCATACACCCCTGCGGCTGCTTTCGCCGTTGGCAGAGGGCGCAGATCGTCTGGTAGCAAAAGTTGCTTTGGAACACGGAGCTGAGCTCGTCGTTCCCTTGCCCATGCCTGAGGCAGAGTACCGCAAGGATTTCCAGGATACGCATTCCGAATTCGATGCTTTGAAAGCTCAGGCATCAATCATATATACGCTGCCACGGCCTGTTGAAGCAGCCAACGATGATACTGATCTCTCTGGCCCTCGCCGCGATGCGTGTTACGAGAATGTTGGCTTGCACATCGTCAAGCACTCACAGTTGCTGGTTGCCCTTTGGGATGGTATGCCAGCCGCGGACAGAGGCGGGACTGCTCAAATCGTGGAATTTGCATTATCCAGATCTTGGGATACAGCATCTCCGTTGCACTTTTCGCACGATTTTACCTGGGACAAAGCGGTATGGCATCTGCTCATACCGCGATTAAACAGCCATTCAGATCAAAATGCCGAAACAGTCTCGCTCTACTACACAGCCGTCTGGCGCTTCAGCGATGAACGTGCTCGGGATGTTCCATTTACGGCAGCTGACAGGGCTTGGCCTAAATTCCAGTTTGAATGGCTGCATTCAGTGGAGGTCTTCAATAGCGAAGCAATATCACTGTCGCCGCGCCGCATTCAGGAAAGTCGGGACACACTGTTACCGCCCAGTGTGAACAGCAAAACAATTGACCCATCAGAGCGCATCGTACGTGTATTTGCGGCTGCGGATCTTATTTCACAGAAATATCAAAAAACGACTTACAAATTATGGAAATGGATTTTCGTGCTGGCCGGCGCGATGATTCTGAGCTTTGAAAGCTACACTCACCTTTGGCCCCATGGCCTGCTGTTACTTGCTTACCCGGCGGCATTCATCGCCATGACCATCGCCTATTCTGTTTTAAACAGGCGCCGGTTGGATGACCGCTTCATAGATGCGCGAGTTCTCGCAGAGGCACTGCGTGTGGCAATTTACTGGCGCTTGGCGGGAATCCGGGAGAGCATCATCGACCAATATCTGGGCCGCCATATCGCAGCCATTGGCTGGCTGCCCAATTCGATATTGGGTTTGCTGACGTTGCCGCTGCCAGATATTGAGTTCGCCCGACGTGACGGACTTCGCATTGCCGATCAATTCTGGGTGGACCGCCAGCTTGGTTATTACGAGCGACAATCCACCCGTCAAGGCAGACGCGTCACACTCTATCGGCGTTTTGCCGGGTCGCTGTACGGATTGACGCTGGTGTTCTCGGTATTCGTGGCCATCTATGGGGTCATCGTGACGAGACCCTCATTTCTGCGCGACATGCTGATTTCGCTTATGGCCTCTGGGCCTGCCATTGCCGCGTTGTGGATCGCTTACGCCGAAAAGCAGGGCTGGGAAAAGCATGTCAAGGAGTATGCACGCAACGCCGCATTATTTGCGCGTGCGCATACGCTGATAGCGAACTCTGGAACATCCCACGCACCGGCGACTTTTCCGCATGTTCAAAGGGTATTGCTGGAACTTGGGAAGGAAGCCATCTGTGAAAATGCCGAGTGGGCAGTGCTGCACCGCGTAAAGCCACCCGCAATTCCTATAGGGTGAAAGCGATAAGGAAAGGGATTGTGAGCGCGTGGATATTCGCAGCTTAATTCGCCCTTACAATTTTTCAGGGACCAATTTCAGAATGGCGTAGCGGTCGGTTCGGGAGCTGGCCAGCTCTACCGCTTGTGAACGCGGCAGCCAGCGGTATTCCTTATGCTCATTGGGATCCAGCCGGATGGCAGTGATAGCCGGCAGGCGTAAGGAAAATACATGCTCGGTATTTTCCGTCACGTCCGGCGCGAACTTGGCGCGCCAGGTGGGATGGATGGGATAGCGGTTGACATCGCCGCTATCTATTAGCCCTTTACCTGCATCCAATCCCGTTTCTTCTTGCACCTCACGCTTGGCGGCATCCAATACTGTCTCGCCCCATTTCAGGCTACCGGTAACCGACTGCCAGAAATCCAGCGGATCCTTGCGCCGCAAGCGCAACACCTCCTCATGCCCGGTGTAAATAACTACCAGTACCGATTCTGGTCGTTTGAAATCAGCCATGCGTATTTTTTTAGCACGTTTACTTCTGGCCGGCTTCTTTTACCGTCGGCGGCAAATGCAGGCGGATATGCAAATCCTTGAGCTCTGCATCACTGACATCCGCGGGGGCGTCGGTGAGCGGATCCCAGGCCGTCTGGGTCTTGGGGAAGGCGATGACTTCGCGGATGTTGGGCGCACCAGCCATGTGCATCACCAGCCGGTCCATCCCCAGGGCGATGCCACCGTGGGGCGGGCACCCGGACTTGAGTGCGTCCAGCAGGAAGCCGAATTTCCTGCGCGCCTGCTCATCGCTGATGCCGAGCATGCGGAACACCGCGGACTGCATGTCCTGGTTGTGGATACGGATGGAACCGCCACCCAGCTCGGTGCCGTTCAATACCAGGTCGTAGGCGCGCGAGCGGAT
>JAJYBN010000113.1 GCA_021779005.1 Pseudomonadota bacterium | reverse complement strand
TATCGTCGGCAAACAAAGGCACCAGCTCTTTCAGCCATTGGCGGTCAACTTGATAGTCACTGTCGATGACGGCGATAACTTCGGCGTTCGGTGTGGTGTATTGCAATGCGAAATTGAGGGCTCCAGCTTTGAAACCGGAAAGCGGTGCCACGTGAAAGAACCGGAAACGCCCGCCGAGTTTTATGCAATGGGCCTGCACCGGTCCCCATACGGCTTTATCCCGGGTATTGTTGTCGATCACCAGCACTTCGAAACGCGGATAATCCATTGCCGCCAGATTATCCAGAGTTTTATTCAGCATCTCCGCCGGCTCGTTATAGGCTGGTACGTGGATGGATACCAGAGGCAGCGCATCGTCGGCGACGTGTATGGGTTCGAACAGGCGCCGGCGCATGGTGATCCAGTGGGCCTCGGCCCACTCGTGGGCTTCGGCAAGCAGCACCAGGATCACACCGAGCATGCCTGTAAACAGTACCAGCCCGACGGCCACGCTGGCGACGGTCAGGTACTGGCGGGTGTAGTCGTAGATCACCCAGACGATGGCCGTGGTCACGGTGTATACGATGATGGCCAGGAAACTTCGCCCGCGTTTCTTGAGTGTGTGGCTGTCCCAATACAAGAGAGTCAGCAACATGGCAGCGATGATTACGGAGATGGCCGCCAGCATTTGCCAGTGGGGTATGCTGACGATGGGTTGCGTGAAGGTAAATTTAGGCTGGCGGTTCACGTTGTACACGCCCCAATAGGCGCCCACCGCGCCCTCGGTCTGCTGTTTCCAGGGTTGGTCGAAAGCCTCCATGACGTAGTAGGTCCAATGCTTGGCGGCGGCGTAGGCCAGGAAACGCCGCAGAAACGTGGCCTCATTTGATGCCGATGCCACGGCTGCGTGGCGCGCGCGCCCGTTGCTGGGCCAACCCACTTCTGCGATCACGATGGGCTTGCCTGGGAAGGTCTTTTCCAGATCACGCATACGTGCGGCAATATAGGGTACGGCTTGATCCACGCCCACGCCTTCCCAATAAGGCAGCATGTGCACTGCGATGAAATCCACATGCGCCACCAGTTCCGGATGCTGAATCCATGTGTACCAGGGTTCGGCGGTGCTAACGGGTTGCTGGATTTCAGCGCGCGCTTCATCCAGATAGGGAATCAGTTCCTCGCTGGAAACATCCCCGCGCAGCACCGCCTCATTGCCGATGATGACACGCACCACATTGGGGTTGGACTTGGCGATGGCGATGGCGCGAGCCACATAAGCTGCGTCCATCTTCTGATCCTTGTCTATCCATGCACCCAGGGCCACGTTGAGGTGATATTTGCGCGCCAGCGCTGGGATATCGGCGAGTGTGCCTTCTACCGTGTAGGTACGTACCGAGTAGGTTTTGCCGGCAAGCAATTTAAGGTCGGCAGCTATTTCCGCATCCGAGGGCAGCTTATGCGTGATCGCGTCCTGGCCTACACGGAACGGTGAAAACGCGAAGCCCTGGATGGTCGCGGGCCAGGGCGGTTCATGTTCCGGCTGGTTGAACCAGGCCCAGGCGCTCACAGTGAGTGCGGCGGCCGCAATAGCGATGATAAGACTGGATTTTCCCACGCGCAGCTCTAAGGCAGATGGATGGCCAGCAGAGTCACCGTAGGCGGACGTACACCGTGCCACAGATAGAAAGACTCCGCTGCCTGTTCAACCAGCATACCCCAGCCATCCAGTACAACCGCCGCACCTTCCTGTACGGCCCAGTGCATGAACACCGTGGGTCGTTCACTGTAGACCAGGTCATAACATACAGCACCGGGGTTCAGGCAGTCGCGTGGTAGTCGCGGCAGTTCACCAGCGAGGCTCGCGGCAGTGGCATTGATGATTACGTCAAAGCTCTGCCGGCTAAAGCTTTCGAAACCGCTGCCATTCACGCGATCAGAGGTGTGCTGGCTGGCTAATTTGATGGCGCCGGCTGGCGTGCGATTGGCGATATGCACCAATGCCGGCTTCTCAGCCAGTAATGCCGGCAACACACCGCGCGCCGCGCCACCGGCTCCCAACAACAGAATGCGCGCGCCTTTCAACATCACTTGATGATTGTGTTTGAGGTCAGTCACCAGGCCTATGCCATCGGTGTTATCTCCCATGAGCTTGCCGTCATCGCGCACTGTTAACGTATTAACGACGCGGGCCTCCTTCGCCCTGGATGTGTGTATGTGACATAGACTGAAAGCTTCTTCTTTGAAGGGTGATGTGACATTCACGCCACGGCCACCGGCATCCAGGAATTCCCTGAGCGCCGCGGTGAAGCCGTGCAGCGGTGCATCGATACGTGTGTACTGGATCGATTGGCCGGTGAGGCGGGCAAATTCTGAGTGAATCTCTGGTGAACGGCTGTGAGCAACCGGATGACCTATAATGGCGTAACGTGCAACGGCTTGTGGCATCGAAGTTCCCTGGGCGATTTAAGCGGCAATCGATTGGCTGCCCGCAACCCGTGTTGATCTAAATGTCCGTTTCCGACGTGCTTATTCTGTCAACCAGCGGGCCGCTCGCTTGGCGAAATAGGTGAGTATTGCATCAGCACCTGCACGCTTGATGGCCAGCAGGGTCTCCAGTACACAGCTTTTTTCATCCAGCCAGCCATTCTGCACCGCCGCCATCAGCATGGAATATTCGCCACTCACCTGATACACGCAGGTGGGCACGCCGAACCGGTCCTTCACGCGTCGCACGATGTCCAGATACGGTAGTCCGGGTTTCACCATCACCATGTCAGCGCCTTCCTCAAGATCTAGCGCCACCTCCCGCAGGGCTTCATCGCTATTGGCCGGGTCCATCTGGTAGGTGTGTTTGCTGCCTTTGCCGAGGTTCGCTGCTGAACCCAGTGCGTCCCGGAACGGCGCGTACAGACTGGAAGCATATTTGGCGGAGTACGCTAGGATGCGGGTATTCTTGAATCCATGTTTTTCCAACTCAGCCCGTATGGCCCCCACGCGGCCATCCATCATGTCGGATGGCGCCAGCATATCGGCACCGGCTTGTGCATGGGATAATGCCTGGCGTACCAGGACCTCCAGGCTTTCATCATTCAACACATAGCCACTGGTATCGATGATGCCGTCCTGTCCGTGGGTGGTGTACGGGTCGAGGGCTACATCGGTGATGACACCCAGCTCCGGAAATTTTTCCTTGAGGGCACGCACTGCACGTTGCACCAGTCCATCCGGGTTGTAAGCTTCGGCAGCATCCTGGGATTTCTTTTCCTTGGCTATCACCGGGAACAGCGCCAGCACAGGTATCCCGAGCTGTACCAGCTCCGCGGCCTCTTTCAACAGTTCATCGATGCTGACCCGTTCGATCCCCGGCATGGAAGCCACCGCTTCACGTTGATGCTGACCTTCACGCACGAACAGCGGATAGATGAGGTGGTCGGTGCTGAGGCACGTCTCACGCATCAGCCGGCGGGAAAAGTCGTCGCGGCGCATGCGGCGCATGCGGGTGGCGGGGTAACTGCCCGGGAAACAGGGTTGACGGATCACCTGAAACTCCTCGTCAGCATATCCAAGACCTCTGAACAGACATCTGGCCACCAGGCCCAGTAAAGAGCTGGGTCAAGGGGTGGTAACCTGCATATCAGGCCCTTGATTATACTGGTAGCCTTCATTGGTGCCCGCAGGACTGGCCGGGCAGTAATAAAATCGCTCTAACCCGGGTCTCTGTCGCATGCCGGTACGTCAGCACCGTTTCGAGATACTGGCCCGTGCCCTGGTGCCGGGCCTGTACCGCTATGCCTACTGGCTGGCGCGCGAGAAGAGCTTGGCCGAGGACCTGGTGCAGGAAACCCTGCTGCGCGCCTGGCGTTCTCTGGACCAGTTGCGGGACGAAGCCGCCACGCGCCAGTGGCTGATTACCATCCTGCGACGGGAGTTCGCCCGCGAGCTGTCCAAGCGCAAGGATACGCTGGATATCGATCAGTTGGAGCTGGCCGACAGTCACGCCAGCTTGGGTGGTGAGGATACTGATATGCACGATGTACGCCGCGCCATGCGGAAACTGGCGCCGGAATACCGTGAACCTCTGGTGCTGCAGGTACTCATGGGTTTCACCACCGCTGAGATCGCGGAACAGCTTGAGCTTAGCCAGGCGGCCGTATTGACGCGCCTGTTCCGCGCCCGCACCCAGCTGCGCGCGTTGCTGGTCGAAAGCAGCATGCGAATGGGAGAAGAGAGCGCATGAATACCAGCATCGATTGCCTCGAAATGCGTCGCATTCTCGGCGCTGAACCCCAGCGACGTGATCCGGTGCTGCTGGAGCATTGCAAAGTCTGCGCTGCCTGCTCTGCCTTTATGAAGGAAATGCTGGGTCTGGATGCGCGTTTGACAAGCGCACTGAGCATAGATGTGCCCGAAGGGCTGGAAGCGCGCATCGTGTTTCGCACCACATTCCGGGTCGAGCGCCGGCATACTTACTCATGGCTGGTGGCCGCCGCCAGCGTGATTCTGGCCGTGGGCATCGGCTTCGGTGTGTGGCAGTACCAGCAAAACTCCATGGCTGCCTTGACTACGGCATTGGTAGCCCATGTGACGAACCCCGCGGAAGCCGAGGCGCTCGATCCCAACCGCCCACTAC
>JAJYBN010000112.1 GCA_021779005.1 Pseudomonadota bacterium | reverse complement strand
CCCGTTTTCATGCGCCCGTAGCTCAGCTGGATAGAGTACTGCCCTCCGAAGGCAGGGGTCGTGGGTTCGAATCCCGCCGGGCGCGCCAAATAAATAACCCCACCTTAAGTGTGGGTATTTGAGTTTGACGGGTTCGACAAGATCGTCGGGTGAGGCGCAAAAGGGTTACTCATCACAATAACCACGGGAGTAATTTCCATGAAACTCTATTACCATCCGATATCGACGTCATCGCTTATCGTCATGATGTTCGCCGCCCAGGAAGGCATCCCTCTCGAACTCCAATTGATCGATCTGATGAACGGCGAGCAGCGCAAGCCGGACTACAAGGCGCTCAACCCCGTCGGCCTGGTGCCGATGCTGGAGGATGACGGATTTCGCCTTACAGAGAGCGGCGCCATCATCCGCTATCTTGCCGGAAAGATCGGGTCTGCCGCGTATCCCACAGATCTGAAAAAGCGTGCGCGTGTGGACGAAATAATGCAGTGGTTTTACAGCAACTTTTACAAAGATCTTGCCATCGGCATGGTCTATCCACAGCTGCTACCACATCACAAGCGCCAGACCGATGAGGTTCAGGCCGGCACCATCGAGTGGGGCAAGACCAAGGCCGAAAATTGGCTCGGCATCCTCGATAAGGACATCATCGGTCCCAGCCACAAATTACTGTGCGGGGAGCAGATCACCCTGGCGGACTATGTCGGTGCGGAAATGGTGAAGATGGGCGAGCTAGTGGGATGCGAATATCGGAAGTTTCCCAATGTTTGCCGCTGGCTCAACAACATGAAGGGGCTCAAGCATTGGGGTAAGGTACATGAAGCGGTCGAAGGCTTCGCGGCTTCCCTCAAGGGCAAACAATTCGTCGCGATCTGATGGGCCTATGCGTAAGGTTGGGTCGGCGGGATCAACTGCAGGCAACCTTGAGTCGCCTTGGATCCATCCACCCCGAAACGATGGCCGTGGCTTGCGAAGCTGATCTCGTAAATACGTTAATGCGATTCCACGATCAGCGGCACATGCTGCGGACTTGAGTTGCGTGATTGCAGACGCGACAGTCCACCACAGTTGGGGCAGCGGAAAACGATACGCGCCATGTGCGAGGCGAAAACATTTTCCAACAAGATGGATTTGCAGGACGGGCAATGATAGGTGTGTTCACCTTTGCCGCTGATTCCCGGGACTCGGGACATCTCAAATATGGTGGTGGTTCGCGGGTCAGGCAGGTCCACGGGTTCCAGCTGCTGAATATCCATGGTTTGCTATCTCCTGATGCAGTGACAGGATTTACGTTCGCTCGTGTGTGCAGAGAGGATACTCCCGTCAGAGGCCAGTGGCATAGCTGGCAATAAATACCCACGGCTTATAATCTGCTTACAACATATATGTCATATTAGTGACAGTAAACCTCCATGAAATCAGGGCCCGCGAGGCTTGCTTGCTATCCGCGCCGTCGCCCTGAGGTGTCAGGATGAAATCCACATTGCGTCTTATCAGCGTTGCATTACTGATGAGTCTGCCCTGGAGCTCGGCTACCGTTGCCGGCTGCGCGCCGTTCGACCTCTTGAAAGATATGTCAGTGGCGGATTTCCGCGCCACTGGTCTGGACAAACTATCGGATGCCCAGATCAAAGCGCTCAACGCCTGGCTCACCAACTACCAAAACCAGCACGCGAAAGACTGTGCACAATCAGCAACCATAGCGCCGGCAACGGTAACAGCTGCTGCCGCCATATCCGAGCAGCATAAAGTGGATGGCAACATTGTCACCACCAGCCGTATCAGCGGAAAATTTAACGGATGGTATGGCAGTACAGTATTTAAGCTTCAGAACGGTCAGACCTGGGAACAGACCGATGACAGCGTCATGACCATTGCTGCCATGCAGGATCCTGAAGTCACCATCTCCAAGGGCACCTTCGATGTTTACTATCTGCAGGTCAAAGGCTTGGCGGATTCGGTGCCGGTACGCAAAGTCGATTCAAAAGTTTCGAATTAGCACGGCACGCTCAGCGACCCAGCAGAAAAAACACTGCGGTGAACTGCGACACGCTGCCGCCCAGGCAGAACAGATGCCAGATGGCGTGGTTGAAGCGCAGTTTATCCAGGGCGTAGAACACTGCGCCGATGGTGTAGGACACGCCGCCGGCGAACACCAGTATCAATGAAGGTGTGGGTAACTGACGCACCATCGGTACGATGGCCACTAGCCCGACCCAACCCATCACTACGTAAGCCACGGTCGAGACCATATCAAAACGATGGCCAAAACCCAGTTTCGCAAAGATACCGACAACCGCTAAACCCCAGAGAACGCCGAAAAGACACCAGCCCCAGTCGCCCTGCAATCCCACCAGCACAAACGGCGTATAAGTACCGGCGATCAACAGATAGATTGAGAGATGATCCATAAGGCGCATGAAGCGCTTGAACTCCCCCGGCTGCACGTAGTGATAGATGGTGGAACTCAGGTAGGTGAAGAGCAACGCCGCGCCAAAGATGCTGAAGGTCACGACCTGGCGCTCGGTGCCCAGCAGCGCCGCCAGGGTGATGAGCACCGGCACGCCGCCCACCGCCAGCAGGAATCCCAGGAAATGGGTCAAGGTGTTGAGCCACTCGTCGGCGTTGAATTCGTTGGGATCGGAAGTGGTCTGGTGCATGTGCGGTCTCAAGCCCCAAGTCTCAAGGGTAGATACTATAATTCATCTCCAACCACATCGACATCGTCGCTTGCTACGCTAAAAGCACAGCGCTGTTGCCGTTGCTGGACTCTACCCGCCTGCTGGCTCGTGCTGCCTAGCAGCGGACCTTCCAGCGCTAAAATGCTTCATGCTTTATCAAGTGCCGCGCTCGCAGCCGCTATGTTTTCAGTACGATTCAAGCCGTAATCTATACGATCGGTCATTCCACCCACTCCATCGATGTATTCATACAGCTGCTGCAGGCGCACGGCATCGAAGTGTTGATCGATATCGGGAGGATGTCCAAGTCGCGGCATAATCCGCAGTTCAATCTTGATGTATTGGAGACATTTCTAAGGCAAACACAGATTCAGCATATGCATATGGGCAGTCTCGGCGGTCTGCGCCACCTGAAAAGAGATTCGATAAACCTGGGCTGGCGCAACACTTCGTTCAGAGGCTTCACCGATTATTTGTCGTGTGCGGAATTCATACAGTGGCTGACGGAACACAAGCAGATTGCGAGCAGGAAAACCACCACCATCATGTGTGCCGAAGCGCTATCCTGGCGCTGCCACCGTTTTCTGATCGCCGATGCGCTGATAAAAAAGTGGATGGCTGGTGTTGAATATAATGTGCAGCACAAAAGCCATAAGACACCGGGTGGCGCCGTTTCTGAAGGTCAGGAACGGGCAACTTGTGTATCCGACGGCTAAAAGCTGAATGCCTGAACCAGCAACCATTGATACTGGTTCCGGCATGACGAAGCTGCAATTTAGAACTAATAAAACCAATTATTCTTGAATAGTTTTGCCTGATGCGAAACGATGTGCTGAAACAAGGTGAAGCTAATTGTTGTTTAAATCTATGGGCTGTCAGCTTTAGATAACTGTAACCACGCATGCTGATTCATGAGATCACAGCATGCATTAGTCTTTGTTGTTAGAATCGTCGGAATTCTCCAGGATTTTTCCGTCAGATGCATCCACCCCGACTTCGTGCACCAGCTTGCCGTTACGGATGTCAAAACTGTAGCGTAGTCCGCTGCCGCCGGTTTCTTTTTCCAGTTCTTCATCGATTATTTTTCCCGGAAATGCCTTGAGGGCGTTGTCACGCGCTTGCTGCAGGCTGATCTTTGCCTGTTTAGCCAGTTCCTCACCCTTATAGGCCCAGGCGCTTTCAGAAGCGAATAGACCTGCCGAGACCAACAGGCTTAGAATAAAGATGAGTGTTTGTTTACGTGTCATGCCATCCTCCGATACATCAGTGTGAAAAATTATCGAGATCGGAGTATAGCTCTGAAAGCGTGTTCACCCCATTAATTATTGGTAATCCGTTTGTAATACGGGTACAAATATATTTGTTGTACAACTATGGTCCGAATTCACAAATTTTCAAATACACAATGCAGCTGCCCGCACTGGCTAACACACCTGCATGCAGTCGATTATTTCAGCGGCCTGCGGAAGCGGTAGATGAACTGATCGGTATGCCCGCGGATCGCGGGGTCGAATATCCTGATGGTATGCGGATCGGCCGGGTTGCGCAGCGCCTTGCTCTCACCATTGAACACGAAGCCGGCGGCTTCCACTTCCTTTTTCACCGCCGCCGGGTCGATGCGGTGCAGGGTGTTGGTGTCGCTGGTGCCGGAACCCGCGGGCGCCACGTGGTCGATGATCACGAACAGGCCGCCGGGTTTGAGCGCGGCAAACACCTGCTTGTCGAACGTCAGCATATCCACCGGACCCATGAACGGATCGTGCAGGTCGTGGTAGTTCTGCGATGTGAATACCAGGTCCACCGGTTCGGGCACGCTTAAATGCGCAGCTGGCTGGCGCAGCAGACTGACGTTAGCGTAATGCGGCGTGGCCACCAGCGCTTGCCACTCGGGGTAGCTCTTGGTGGCGAACCGCATGGTCTCGTCCGGCCACACTGTGTACA
>JAJYBN010000111.1 GCA_021779005.1 Pseudomonadota bacterium | reverse complement strand
CAATCAGGTCATATCAGGGTGAACAGCCTGCGGTTGCAGCGGGCGTCTACGTGGACGAGACCGCCCTGGTGATCGGCCGTGTGACACTCTCGGAAGATGTCTCATTGTGGCCCTATGTGGTGGCGCGGGGCGATGTGAACAGCATCACCATCGGCGCACGCAGCAATATCCAGGATCTGAGCGTGCTGCATGTGACCCATGATGGGCCGTATTCACCCGGCGGTTCTCCGCTGATTATCGGTGAAGACGTGACCGTGGGGCACAAATGCCTGCTGCATGCCTGCAACATCGGTGACCGTTGTCTTATCGGCATGGGTTCCATCGTCATGGACGGGGTTGTGATCGAAGCGGATGTGCTATTGGGCGCCGGTAGTCTGGTGAGCCCTGGTAAATTGCTGGAATCCGGCCATCTGTATCGCGGTAACCCGGCTCAAATAGACCGCGCCTTGACAGCCAAGGAACTGGAAATGCTGCGCTACTCGGCTGCCCACTATGTAAACCTGAAAGATGTGTATCTGCGTGCCTGAATAAATGTGCCGGAGTGATATAGAGCTACAGCCTCTGGTGTGATATCAGGCCTGTAAATTGCTTATCCCTGACATCACGAGTTGTCTTGAATCTGGTCATCAAAAGACCTGCAGTTTATCGGCAGATAGCTGCAAGATAGCCTAGGATATTCAACCTATTTGGCAATATGCTGGATTATCTCAGGGGATGGTCTATACCTAATGCTGATAGTTGGTAGATCTCAAATGGAGCAGACACAGACGTTACCCCTGCTTTGACCAACTTCAGAATTAACAAACAAACTACTGAACATCCACTATTGGAGGTTTTATGAACAATAAGTCAGTTGTACTTACGACTATTGGTTTCATGTGTATAGGTATGACCGTATGGATGCTGAATCTGGTCAGTGCAGGCTGGGTAAGCGGCTCCACCATGTACGGTATGGCCTTGGACTTCGCATTGGGCAGCGTGATGCTCGGTGTGACCGCCATTCTGACGTTCTTCCATGGACGCACCCTCGACGCCATCATCTTTTTCAGTGCAGCGGGATATTTCTGGACCATGCAGCATGCTGGCGGCGGTGATTCAGCCGGCACAGTTGGCTGGTTCTGGCTGCTATGGGCGGTATTTGTTTTCTACGTATGGCTTGGGTCTTTCAAGGCCGGTTGGGCACGTTCGTTGTTTCTGCTGGCGGCCTGGATTTCCTTGCTGGCTACTTGCCTGCTGAGCTGGACCGGTATGGGGTTCTTCAACACGATTAGCGGTTATCTGGGCCTGATCACAGGCCTGGTGGCCCTGTATATCTCCGTCGCTGAAGTTCTCAATTACGGCAATGGCAAGGTGATTTTGCCGACCGGCAGCACCGATTCTTGATTGCCTAATTCCACATGAATTGTGGAGGCAGGGCGGGGCAACCCGCCCTGTTTTTTTATGAATAAAAATAATGTTTAGCTACGTGGCGTTGTTGCTGTGTTCCGTGGAAAGCTTTTTCATCAGCGGCAGCACGGCCAGCGCTATCAGGGTACAGACGATGCCGGCATAACCTAGCTTGTTGAATAGACTTGTGTAAATCGGAAGTGTCTGCAAGGGATCAGTAATGTCCTTGGGTATACTGGCAAACGTCGCCACCACCCCACCCAGATACTGGGATACACCCGAAGCAACGAAATACGCACCCATCATGAAACCGCCCATGCGCGCCGGTACGTAACGCGCGATCATAGCCAGGCCAAGGCCACTGACCAAAAGCTCGCCCAGCGACGATGAGCCATAGCCCCAGACCATTAACCAGGATGTTGTTTTGCCGTCAACTGCGAAATGCCCTGCGGCGCTGTAGATGAAAAAACCGATTGCCACCGTGGCGAAACCAAGTGCGAATTTACCGGCGATGGAAAAATCCTTGTTGTTTCGCCCGGCGCGGGTGTAGATCCAGGCGAGAATCGGGCTGAGGATGAAAATCCAGATTGGATTGAACGACTGAAACTGCGCCGGTTTCCAGTTCCACAAGTGGAATCCAAAAATATCAAAGCTTGGATTCACATTGCGCAGTGCGAACAGGTTCAGGGATGTGGACATTTGCTGATAGAAAATGAAGAAGAACACCGTCTGCACCGTCAATATCAGCGCCGCGATCAGACCTGCGCGCTCGTTACGCTGACTTGTGTAGATAAGATAAGCAAAGATGCCAAGCACAACCGCGCCGGCAATGTAGACAAAAATTCTGGCGACTTCCTCGTATTGTAGAACATACGCCGAAGCGAATACTGCCGCCAGACCGAGGATCAATACCGCACCGTATTTGCCAGCGTGCATGGGCTGCGCATCCGGCTCTGAGCCGATATGGGATAGGGTGTGGCGCATCACGAAATAATTACTCAAGCCAACGATCAGACCGACGCAACATACCGCGAAGGCTGCGTGCCAGCCGAATTCGTTACCCCAAGTCTCATTGACGTAGTCCTTGATCCAAGGTGTTAGCAACATCGACACCATCGAACCCAGATTGACCGCCATGTAGTAGATGGTGAAAGCGCTGTCGATCTTGGAATCGTCGCCTTCGTAGATTTTGCGCACAAGGTTACCGGCATTGGCCTTGAACAAACCATTACCGACCACGATCACGCCTAACGAGCAGAACAGAAACCAGGGGCTTTCTGAAGGCACCGTCATTAGTCCGTAGCCGATTCCGAGGATGATGGCGCCGATAAGCATCGTGTGACGCGTTCCCAGGATCTTGTCACCGACCCAGCCACCGATAGCCGGTGCGGCGTAGATCAGAGCCGCACAGGCTCCCCAGGTAAGGTTGGCACGGTCATCACTAAAACCTAGGCGCTGCACCATGTAGTAAACGATGAGCGCCTGCATGCCGTAAAAACCGAAACGTTCCCACATCTCGATGAGGAAAACCGTGGAAAACGAGCGGGTCTTTGAGACTTGTGGCTGGTTTGACATGAATGGGTCCTGTTGTGGTTTTAGGGGCCAGCATGGCACTGGTTATGACGCATTTCCTGCAGAGTCCGCAGCCTTAGTACCAGATTCAATCATATCTGTGAAGGGCAGGTGGCCAGCCGTCGGCAGGCTGGAGGCTTATTAACCCGGGTTTGACGGCAGGCAGAAGGCGAAATGTGTCAGAAATGGGCTGAAGCCGGGCGCTGACCTGACTATACTAAGGGCGCTGCGTTACTTAGGAAGACGAAACCATGCCGGATCAACGAGGCCACGAGCGACGCCGTTTCCGCCGTTTCCGCTTCGCCTCCGTCATCCATGTCCGACAGGATGATACGGTGCAGGAGTGCGAGATGCTGGATATGTCATTCCGAGGATTTCTGGCGCGATGTCCTGCCGGCTGGCGGCCTTCTGAAGGCGATCGCTTACGGGTGGAATGGCGACTGGCGGAGCTCATCAAGCTGGAATTGGAAGCCAATGTTGTACATGTGAACGGAGATCATATCGGCTGTACTTGGGAAGCCCGGGATCCGGAAAGCTTTGCCCATCTGCAGCGGTTAGTTGAAATCAACCTGCTGGATTCGAAGCTGTTGGCTCGGGAACTGGATGCGCTTAAGGGGGAAACCAGGTACCAGCATGGTGACGCGGTTCATTAACGACAATAGCGCAGTGTTGCGCATGTGATTTTCTGACAGTGCAGGCGTAAGCCTCCGCGTCTAGATCCGCGGCTTAGACTGCCTACAATCGCGGTGGGGATCATCACTGGGTACCCGGAAGCGAGCACAGGGAGGGTGTCGAAACACATCTCAGAATTTGAAAGCACACCACGACCTCTTGTACAGGGGTTTGGATGCCGCCGTCATGGCATGAGTAATATACTGTGTATGCATACAGTATACTAGATACTAGTTCAGGAAGCATAGATCACTGAGCGTATTGGGCAAAAACAAAGCCCATGTTAAGGTAGCGTCTCGTCGTGCAGGATCAGTAGTTTTCACCGTCCAACTCGAATTTCACTAGGCCAAAATAATGCGCAGGGCATTGGGGTTTTTAATTATTTCTGTTTCAGTTGCGGGCTGTGTCACCACGCCTCCTCCCGCGCCACCCCAGCCGCCACAGGCCCCACCCGTACTCTTTGCGACCCCCACCAAACAGGTGGTAACACCAGCGCTACAGGCACTTATGGATGGGCAAACCAACCAGCAGATGCTATTGCGTTTCACTGTCAGGGCGGATGGCAGTGTCCAGGATCCCACGGCGGTGTTTACCAACTTGTCACCGGCAGATACCGCAGATGCAGTGGCGGCTTTACAGGGTTGGCGGTTTAAGCCGGCACTGGATAGCGATCAGCCAGTAGACCGGGTATTTATATATCCACTGTTCTTCGGTCCGGATGCCGATCAGCAGCGAACCCGTTTCATGTGCCGTAATGAACAGCAGGTATACGCGCCGGATAGCCGCTGTGAAATAGTGACCACCGGTCAGTGGCGCATATACCGTATCAATCCTGTGTACCCGCCGGAACTGCTGAACAAGCATCAAGCGGGATCCGTGACCCTGACCTTCGACATCGGATCAAACGGCCAGACCGTCAAGCCGAGAGTCGTATCCGCCACACCACCAGGCCTTTTCGACGCCGCGGCGATCGCCGCTGTCAGGCAGTGGTTTGTAGAGCCGCTGGATGGCAAGAACAGTGATGTCCCCAAGA
>JAJYBN010000110.1 GCA_021779005.1 Pseudomonadota bacterium | reverse complement strand
TCAGTCCACGCACATGGGACCAACCAGATAAAAATGCCGGTGTATGCAACGCAAAAAACCGGCATGATTGCCGGTATATGAAATTCGTTTCTGCAATTCCCGATTGCCGTGACCATCGAATCGCTATTCCCTACTTGCTTATCTGCCCGCACCGGCAAACCGTGTGGTAGCCGGGGCGGGCATTATGCAGGTCAGTTTGGCTGCTTGCACTTATTTTTTGTCGTCCTTGACCTCTTCAAATTCTGCATCCACTACATTTTCCTTGCTCTCGCCGTTGCCCGGCTTGCCGGCGGGTTTTGAGTCCTCCGGCTTGGCCGCGTACATACGTTCAGCCAGCTTGGCGGAGGCTTCCGCCAGCGCCTGAGTCTTGGTCTCGATGACGCCCTTGTCATCCTTCTTGATGACTTCCTTGAGATCACGCACCGCGGCTTCGATGCTGGAACGCTCTTCACCGGTGACTTTATCACCCAGTTCCTTGAGTGATTTCTCGGTGGCATGCACCAGGTTATCCGCCTGGTTGCGGGCATCCACCAGCTCACGGGCTCTGCGGTCTTCCTCCGCGTGCGCCTCCGCATCCTTCACCATGCGTTCGATGTCTTCCTTAGACAGGCCCGAAGACGCCTTGATGGTAATCTTCTGTTCCTTGTTAGTAGCTTTGTCCTTGGCTGAGACATTGAGTATTCCGTTGGCATCGATGTCGAAGCTCACTTCAATCTGCGGCATGCCGCGCGGTGCCGGCGGGATGTCGGACAGATCGAACCTACCCAGGGACTTGTTGTCGCGCGCCATCTCGCGCTCACCCTGTAGCACGTGTACCGTTACCGCCGTCTGGTTGTCATCCGCGGTGGAGAACACCTGCGAGGCCTTGGTTGGGATAGTGGTGTTCTTCTCGATGAGTTTGGTCATGACGCCACCCAGGGTCTCGATGCCGAGCGACAGCGGCGTCACATCCAGCAGCAGCACATCCTTGACATCACCCTTGAGCACGCCCGCCTGGATGCCGGCGCCTACAGCCACTGCTTCGTCAGGATTGACATCCTTGCGCGGTTCCTTGGCAAACAGATTCTTCACGGTCTCCTGGACCTTGGGCATGCGCGTCTGGCCACCCACCAGGATGACATCCTGTACTTCACTCACCGACAGCCCAGCGTCTTTGAGCGCGATCTTGCAGGGTTCCACGGTTCTCTGGATGAGATCTTCAACCAGCGATTCGAGTTTGGCGCGGGTCAGTTTGATGTTGAGATGTTTCGGTCCACTGGCATCCGCGGTAATGTAAGGCAGGTTGACTTCGGTCTGCTGCGTGGATGAAAGCTCGATCTTGGCCTTCTCGGCAGCTTCCTTGAGGCGCTGCATGGCCAATGGATCCTTGCGCACATCGATGCCCTGCTCCTTGCGGAACTCATCGGCAATGTAGTCGATGATGCGCTTATCAAAATCCTCTCCACCCAGGAAAGTGTCGCCGTTGGTGGACAGCACTTCAAACTGGTGTTCGCCATCCACTTCTGCGATCTCGATGATGGAGATATCGAAGGTGCCGCCGCCCAGGTCATATACGGCGATCTTACGGTCACCGGTGACTTTGTCCATGCCGTAGGCGAGCGCTGCCGCAGTGGGTTCGTTGATGATGCGCTTTACATCCAGGCCCGCAATCTTGCCAGCATCCTTGGTGGCTTGGCGCTGGGAATCGTTGAAATAGGCCGGTACGGTGATGACCGCTTCGGTCACCGGCTCGCCGAGATAATCCTCGGCAGTCTTCTTCATCTTCTGCAGCACGCGCGCGGATATCTCCGGTGGTGCCATCTTCTTGCCATTGACTTCCACCCAGGCATCGCCGTTATCGGCCTTGACGATGCGATAGGGCACCATGCTGATATCTTTCTGTACCACTTCATCGGCAAATTTGCGTCCGATGAGGCGTTTGATGGCGTACAGGGTGTTCTTGGGGTTAGTGACTGCCTGGCGTTTGGCCGACTGGCCCACCACCACTTCATTGTCCTTGGTGAAGGCTACGATGGATGGCGTGGTGCGGTCGCCCTCACTGTTTTCGATGACTTTGGGCTTGCCGCCCTCCATCACCGCTACACAGGAGTTGGTGGTGCCCAAGTCGATACCGATGATTTTGCTCATGGGTGAAACTCTCCGAATATAAAGGCCATAATTGTTTGTTGTTCAACTAGATGGGGACGGGTGGCTGGCTTTCAAGCGGCTCCGTCCGGGGTCTTGGCCACGATGACCCGCGCCGGCCGCAGCAGGCGACCATTGAGCTGGTAGCCTTTCTGGACCGTCTGTAGAACCGTTCCCGGGCCGGCCTCAGCCGTGGCTTGCATGGCCATGGCCTCGTGCAGCTCGGGATTGAAATCTTCGCCCTTGGCGGGATTGAGTTCGTAAACCCCGGCCCGTTCCATTGCCGTGACCAGGAGTTTGAGGGTCATATCCATGCCTTCCTTGAGGCCCGCAGCGGTGGAATCAGCGGCGGATATGCCCATCTCCAGGCTGTCACGCACCGGCAGCAGTTCCATGAGGAAGCTTTCGAGTGCGAATTTGTGTGCGTTCTCCAGATCCCGCTGGGTGCGTTTGCGCAGATTATCCAGCTCGGCGGCCATACGCAGATAACCGTCCCGGTTCTGGGAAGCCAGTTTCTCGGCTTCAGCCAGGGCCGCCTTCAGCTCGCCTTGCGGATCAATAGCGATTGCATCTCCGTGCTCGGCAGGTTCAACAGACTCGGCAGCCTTTTTTTTGCTCATGCTGTCCTCCATCACTCACTCCACGATTTGAATGCGGTCCAAAAAACACCATCCGCGATGCGGATGTCTTTATGATGTGGCGTTTATTTGCGCGGATTCAAGGCCGCACTCAGCAGTTTCGCAGTCAGATCGACGATCGGAATTACCCGCTCGTAGGCCATGCGCGTTGGGCCAATGACGCCCAGTACTCCCACCACTTCATCGCCCACACTGTAAGGTGCGGTAACCACACTGCACTCATCCAGCACACGGTAACCCGATTCCTCACCAATGAATATCTGCACACCATCGGCGACGATGCACTTATCCAGCAAGTGCAGGATGTCGCGCTGCTGGTTAAAAGCTTCGAACAGGCGACGCAGTTTTTCCACGTCAGAAAGTTCTGCCCATTCCATGAGATTGGTCTCGCCGGCCATGACATAGCTGCGGCCAGATTCCTGGCCGCGGGTGGCGAAAACTTTTTCTGCCATGGTAATCGCGGCCATCATCAGGTTATTCATGCTCTCGCGGGTGCGCCGCAGTTCGCTGAGCAATTCGGCACGTACCCGATGGATATCCTTGCCAGCGAAATGGGTGTTGAGGTAATTGCCGATCTGCTGCAGGGCAATGGAATCGTAACTGCGGTCCAGATGGAGTATGCGGTTCTGCACTTCACCTTCATTGACCACCAGAATCGCGAGTACCCGGTTATCTGAGAGTGGCAAGAATTCAATATGCCGCCAGGCTATATGTTCGCGCCGCGGCAAGGTCACGACACCAGTCATGTGTGTGATCGCTGACAGCATGCTGGAAGCTGACGACAGCAGGGCATGGGGGTTTGGGTCGTTGCTGGCCAACTGTTGCTGTATCAGGCGGACTTCCTGCTGCTCGAGAGGCTTGACGGCCAGTAGCGTATCCACAAAAAAGCGATAACCTTTAACAGTCGGTACGCGGCCAGCGGATGTATGCGGTGCAGCGATGAAGCCCAGTTCTTCCAGATCCGACATGACATTGCGGATGCTGGCGGGACTCAGGTCCAAACCTGAATCCCGTGACAGGGTGCGGGAACCTACCGGCTCCCCATCGCGTATATAGTGTTCCACCAGCGCCTTGAGCAGATGCTGGGCGCGTTCGTTTAGACCCGTTTCTGCAGTGTTTCTGATCATCTTTAAGTTGCCATGGGCATGTCTTATCCTGACTTGGCACTCACAATAAGCGAGTGCTAAAAAAAAAGCTAGCGATCATTCTTTGGCCCTGTCTAGTACGTCCCGCACATTTGGCGGACCCTGATGCGCATGCTAACGTTGCCCGCCATATGACGAAAAGTTTCTCCACAATCGCGGTGCTGGGCCGTACCAGCGACCCAGAAATTGCCAAGGCGCTCCAGTCCCTGCTGGCGTACCTGGATTCCCAGGGTGTCCGGACGCTGGTGGATGCCACACTCGCACCAACCTTTGAAGGCAAGGTCAAAGCGCGCTTCGCTGATTATGCGCAGATCAGCGCACAGGCGGATCTGGCCATCGCCATCGGTGGTGATGGCACACTGTTGAATGCCGTACACATCTTCACGACCCATCCGATACCACTGGTTGGTATCAATCTGGGACGTGTTGGTTTTCTGACCGACATCTCGCCCGAAACGATGGAGAATGAAATCAGTGCCATCCTCAAGGGCAATTCCCACGCGGAACAGCGGCTGCTGCTGGAATCAGAGATAGTGCGCGCGGGCAGAAGCCTGCCCTGCATGCTGGCACTCAACGATGTTGTGATCCAGAAAGCGGATGGTGGCCGTTTGATTGAATTCGAAACCCACGAGGATGGACAGTTCGTATGCGCACATCGCGCCGATGGCATCATCATCGCAACCCCTACCGGCTCCACTGCCTATGCCTTGTCAGGGGGTGGCGCGATCCTGCATCCCAGCGTGGATGCCGTCATACT
>JAJYBN010000109.1:1713-4669 GCA_021779005.1 Pseudomonadota bacterium | reverse complement strand
TCTCCGTAAAGACCTGTATCTCACCGCTGAACAGGTCACGCAGGATGCGCACCGCAAGCGGCTGGTCTGCGTGCACCAGGTTGCCGGCTGGGGTATCCGTTGCACGCGAACGGATGTTTTCCCAGAGCCTGTTCAGGAACAACATGTCAGCGCGTAAGGCTTCAGCTGCCGCAGCTTCGCCGGCGGTGCGCACGATATAACTGCCATCGCCTATTGAGGGGGCAAATTCCTGGAGAAGGTCCAGTAGCCGTACGCGTTCCATCGAATCCTCGATACGTACCGACAGCCCCATGCTTTTGCCTTCCGGCAGATACACCAGGTAACGGGATGGAATACTGATATGTGTTGTGAGGCGCGCACCCTTGGTGCCCAGCGGATCCTTGAGCACCTGCACCAGGATCTCCTGGCCTTCGTGCAACAAGCTGCGGATGTCAATGGGCACCCCATCGCGGTAGTCGCTGTCCGCAAATGCCACTTTGGTGATATCGGCGGCATGCAGAAATGCGGTCCGCTCAAGTCCAATGTCGATGAAAGCTGCCTGCATCCCCGGCAGCACACGTGACACTGTACCCTTGTAAATGTTTCCCACCAATCCGCGGCGGCGCATGCGCTCGATGTAGAGCTCCTGCAGCACGCCGTTATCGAGCAGCGCCACCCGCGTCTCGCGCAGCGTGACATTGATCAAGATCTCCTCGCTCATGACCTATCCGCGGCCGCGGGCACCGCACCTTGGTTTCTAAAAAATTCGTATGCCCGCGGCACGCATTAGCGCGGCGGTCTCAAACAATGGCAGACCCATGACGCCGGAATAGCTGCCTTCGAGGTGCTCGACGAACACTGCGCCGTGCCCCTGAACGGCATAGCCACCGGCCTTATCCGCGGGTTCACCGGTCTGCCAGTAGTGCAAAGCTTCCTCGGCGTCGATGCGGCGGAACCTCACGACGCTCACGCTCAGGGCGGTGTGTAGCGCGCCGCCCAGCCACAGGGCGACAGCTGATACTACCTGATGGCTGCGGCCCGACAGGCGCGCCAGCATAGCCAGTCCTTCCGTACGGTCTGCCGGCTTGCCGAGGATGGTGCCGTCCACCGTCACCAGGGTATCGGCTGCGAGAATCGGCCGGTCGACCGTATTGCCTAGCGCATGCAGCGCCGCTGCGACCTTGGCTTGTGCCAGACGCCGCGCACAGGCCGCCGGTTCTTCGCCGCTGCGCACTGTTTCGTCCACCTTGACCTTCACGACCTGGAAGCGCACTCCCAGTTGCCGGAGCAGTTCCGCACGCCGTGGTGATTGGGAAGCGAGATAGATAACTGTAGCATCCATAGCTGTTGCCATCGCTCCTGGCAGCCTCAGGCCCGGTGATACGGGTGGCCTTTCAACAGCGTCCACGCACGATACAGCTGTTCGGCGACCACCACTCGCACCAGACCATGGGGCAAGGTCAGCGGCGAAAGCGACCAGCTAAGCTCGGCGCGCTTGACACAATCCGCCGCCAGGCCGTCCGGTCCACCGATCAGCAATACCAGATCGCGGCCGTCGCGCAACCAGCGGGCTAACTGCTTTGCCAGCGCCTCGCTATTAAAACTGCGGCCGCTGATCTCCAGTGCGGTCACACAAGCGTGGTCAGGGATTGCCGCCAGCATGCGTGCACCTTCCTCGGCAACCGCCTTGACGACATCGCCGCCACGCCGTTTTGCGCTCAATGGAATCTCTTTCAACCGCAGTTTGCATTCGGGTGGCAGACGTTGTGCGTACTCGTCAAAACCAGTATTGACCCAGGATGGCAAGCGCGTGCCGGCAGCCAGTAGATGGATGCGCACAACTCAGCGCCGTTTGCGGGTGGTGGCGACTGGTAAGGCTGTCTCCACGATCGGGACTTCCACACTCCAGAGTTTTTCCAGATTATAGAAATCCCGTACCTGAGGCCGCATGATGTGTGCCACTACGTCGCGCAAATCCACCAGCACCCATTCACCCTCCTGATCGCCCTCGACGCCCATGGGTTTCACGCCGGCTGCGCGCGCCAGGTCCAACACATTACGCGCCAGTGATTTCACGTGCCGGTCCGAAGTGCCGCTGGCGATCACCATGAAATCAGTTATCGCAGTCATGCCGCGTACATCGAGCGCATGGATGTCAACGCCCTTCATATCCTGTAATGCCTTGATAACCAGATCACGCAGTAGCTCCGCTTGCATCAGTGCTCCGGGGGTTGCCTGTAACAATGGGAATTCAGCATCAGTTCACGCACTGGTTCGGGCACCAGGTAACGCGGGTCACCGCCTGCAGCTACTGACGCGCGCACCAGGGTTGAAGAGATCTCCAGTTGCGTCACCGGATGCAACAAGATGCGGCCGGTGGGGGCAGACCAAAGTTCCTGCGCTGACTTTGCCCGACGTTGGTGCAGTTCATCGACCAGCACACTGCCGCTCTGCAAAACCCAACCCGGCCGGTGAGCAACGATCACATGGGCACATTGGAAAATCCTCCGCCACTGGTACCAACCCGGTAATCCTAGAAAGGCATCCATACCCACCAGCAATACCAGCGCCTCGCCGGAAAATTCCTGCCGCAACTCGGTGAGTGTATCGACGGTGTAAGAAGGCGCGTCGCGTTCGATCTCTCGTTCATCCACTATGAAGCGCGGCTCCATGGCCACCGCTGCCTTCACCATCTGCAGGCGCAGGCTTGCAGTAGCCATAGGCGCCTGCCGGTGGGGAGGCTGGCCCGAGGGAATGAAACGGATTTCATCCAGCGAAAGTGCGTCCAGGATTTCCAAAACCGGCCGCAGGTGGCCAAAATGGATGGGGTCGAAGCTGCCCCCGAAGATACCGATTTTTCTCATGCGCGGCGGTGGCGCTCCTTGGGTCTGGATCTGTTCATGCGGGCCGCTTGAGGCCCGCCAGGCTCATGGACAAGTTTAACAGCTCATCCCAGGGCTGACCCGCTGCCCGGCCT
>JAJYBN010000109.1:0-1703 GCA_021779005.1 Pseudomonadota bacterium | reverse complement strand
GTCGGTGCGTGCCGCCATGACCAGCAAGTATTGCCAGTCCTGCAGTTGATGACGGCCCAGGGCTTTCTGTACCGAGGCACGGCGCTTATCCCATACATTTGCCAGCGCCTGTTGCAAAGGCAACCCACCGCGGATTTTCCAAGCCATGACTGCGAGGCTGCGGATTTCACGGGTCAATGCCCACAGGATAAAAGTCGGTTCGGTGCCCTCTTCCTCCAGTCCCTTGAGTATGTGCGCCGTACGCCGCGGGGCACCCGCCAGGGCAGCATCTACCAGGGCGTAGGGGTCATAGCGGGCACTGTCGGCGACTGCTTCCTGGGCGGCTGTCGCATCCACGGGCCCCGGGCCATGCAGCAACAAGAGCTTAGCCACCTCCTGGGCAGCCGCCAGCAAATTGCCCTCGACCCGCCCTGCGATCAGGGACACCGCTTCTGGAGTCGGGTTCAGTCCCAGGCTCTGCATGCGCCGCCCAATCCAGACTGGGAGATCTTTGGTTTCAACCGGCCATATGCTCACCAGCACACCAGCCTGCTCCAGGGCCTGCGCCCAACGCAGGCCGCCGCGTTCCAGCTTGGCGCTGATCACCAGCAACACCATGTCGGGCGCCGGATGCTTGGCATAAGCCGCGAGAGCTTCGGCACCCGCTTCGCCAGGTTTCCCAGTAGGCAGACGCACTTCCAGGATGCGCTTGGTGGCGAACAATGACAGGCTGGCGCTCGTGGTAACTAGCTGATTCCAATCGAAGCCCCGCTCGGCAAAGAAAACTTCACGATCGGTATATCCGCGCACACGTGCCGCAGCGCGGATCGCATCCGCAGCTTCCTCCCGTTGCAAGGGTTCATCACCCGCAAGCAGGTACACGGGCGCGAGCCTGTCCTTTAAATGCGATTCGAGTCTTTGTGGCGAGAGCTTCAAGATTTCTGGCTGCCTGACTGTTGCCGTCGAGCACGGTACGGCACCGTGAATCGACGTGAGCCGATCACGGATGCTTTCTCTCTGAACGGCCCAAGGCTTCCAGCTTAAACATGATCAACTGCGCCATGTCGCGTTCCATGCTGGCATACAGGACATTCGCCTGCTGTGTATCCGCCAAGGGGTTCCCAGCGCTGTAATCATAGTTGCGCGTCAGCACGAGCGTCTGTGGTGCGATGAGTGTCTGGCCATTGGCCGTCAGCGAAAACTCCACCCGGTAAGCGACCTGGAACTCCAGCGGCTGACCGGTATTGCTGACCGACAGTACCCGTTGGATATGCTGGACATTGAGCAGATTGAGCACCGCCGTCGCCGATGTCACATCGTTCGTGATTGCCGTCGTAGGCGTGCTGATGCTGCGGTACAGTTCACGTACCAGTCCTCTGTCATTGCCGCTGCTGACGATGTAAGTCCGCTGCATGACAGCTGGCAATTGGGCGGGCTGTCGCAACTGGAAACCACAGCCCGTCAACAGCAGGCAGGTCATTAGCAACCATGATCTCAGTCTGAGCATCACACCACCACATTCACCAGTTTTCCAGGAACTATTATCACTTTCTTGACCGCCTTGCCTTCCACATACTTCTGCACGTTGGCTTCCGAGAGTGCCGCCTGTTCCAGTTGGGCTCGCTCGGCATCCACGGGTACTGAGATCCGGCCACGCAGCTTGCCATTCACCTGCACCACCAACTCAATGTGATCCCTCACCAGTGCGGCATCATCGATCCTAG
>JAJYBN010000108.1 GCA_021779005.1 Pseudomonadota bacterium | reverse complement strand
AGGCCGCCGTACCAGTGCAGCTGTCTCCAGCGCTTCCAGTCGCGGGTGATGAGTGTATAGATGATGAACACCGCGCCCGGCAGCACCACGGTTTCCAGTCCCTTGCTCAGCATGCCGAGCGCCGCCGCTGCCCAGGCGAGATACATCCAGCCGCGACGCGCGCGGATGTCCTCCACATCAGCATTCTGCATGGCCAGCAGGAATGCGAAGATCGACAGGCACATGAAGAAACTTACACCCATGTCCAGGGTATTGAAGTGCCCCATGATGATGTAATAGATGCTGCTGCCCAGCATCAGGGCCGCGCACCAGCCGGTCCTGCGGCCGAACAGCCGGAATCCCACCCACGCGGTCATCAGCACACCCAGGAATCCGGTGAGTGCCGTCCACAGGCGCGAACTCCAGTTGGATTCACCGAACAGTGTGTAGGCAACCGCAGTGGTCCAGTATTGCAGTGCGGGTTTTTCGAAATATTTGAGGCCGTCGAGCCGCGGCGTCACCCAATCGCCGGTCACCAGCATCTCGCGGGGGATCTCCGCATAGCGGCCTTCGTCGGTCTGGAACAGGTCACGGTACTGCAGGTTGGCGAACCAGAGGATACCGAAACAGACGACTGCCAGGAGGATTTGCACGCGCGTGGTGTTGAGCATGGGGATGACGGGGAACCGCGTGAACGGAGGCGCAAATTATATAGGATGCACCCGAAAAAACCCGCCATCGGCGCGGCTTTACGCAGTCACGCTTACCTGCCGGTGTTTGCCGCCACCCGTGCCCAGGCACACAGAACCTGCGCATCATCCAGTATCTCGGCGGGCACTTCGTAATAACGGTGCAGTTCCTGCCGGCCCCTGGGGTTGAATGGGCGGCTGCCGGCACGCACGTATTCAGCACGGCTGGCCGCGTCAGTGCGTAGATACAATGCGCCCTTGTGCACGATCCCGAAAAATATACCGCCCATGTACAAGCCATAGCCGCCGAACATCGGTCGTGTGCTCAGCTGACGGATTTCAACAAGCTGCTCAAGCACATACTCCAGGAACGAATCATCGGTCATGGGACGGCGCCGCTCAGCGTCTCAGCGGCGCTGGCATACCCGTCTCACGATAGCGGCGGTAATCGGACAGGATCAGCGCATGATCGAAGGCGAGCTTGGGTGGAATCATGGGATCGATCACGGAAATCCTGCCGGCATCATCGCCCGCCTGCGGCTGGCCTTTGGCCTCGGCCACATACACGGCGCTGATCGTATGCCCGCGGCTGTCGCGTGCCGGATCGGAGTAGCAGCCCAGCAGAGCCTTGAGTTTCACCTGCAGGCCGGTCTCCTCGAGCGCTTCACGTACGGCAGCCTGTTCGAGTGTCTCGCCCACATCCACGAACCCGCCCGGCAATGCCCAGCCATGCGGTGGGTTACGCCGTTCGATCAACACGATCGGTCGTCCCGGCCGATCGCTCAGTTCGATGATCAGGTCGACAGCGATGAGTGGGGTGCTGGGTCTGGGCATGGGTCACAGCATTTGATGGATAAGAAGTTTAACCCACGTTTGTTCAAAAACCCTGCTTGAAGCGGTGGATCAAGCGGCGGGATTTCTTGTCGGGACGCTTGGCTGGCGCCGGACTCGCAAGCGCCGCAAGTTTGCGCAGCTCCGCATGCCGCGCCCGGGTCTCGCGGCTGGTCGCCGTCTCTTCATATAACTGCTGCGCGTTTGCTGCAGACCCGCGCTTGGTTGCCAGTCCGCGCACTGCCACCACATGACGCTCATGTCCGCGGGTGATCTCGAGCTGCTCGCCAAGGTGCACTTCATGGGCGGCTTTGACACGCGTACCATTCACGTGCACCTTGCCGCCATTCACAGCCGCCGTCGCCAGACTGCGGGTCTTGTAGAAGCGCGCGCACCACAGCCATTTGTCCAGACGCACCTCTGATCCGCTTGCTACGTGCTTTATAACCTTATGATGAACCGTCCTATTCGATTTCGACATACTGGCATGCCCCGGTTATTGCAGGCTGGTATAATTCCACGCTTCCCACCTCCCCGTATACTGGAGCCCGCCGTGAAACAGGCCATGCTCGCTCATCTCCGCAAGGAAATCGCAGGTCTGCAGACCGCCGGCCTCTACAAGGCCGAGCGCGTCATCACCACACCGCAGCAGGCAGCCATCAAGGTCAGCGGCGGCGCTGAGGTCATCAATTTCTGCGCCAACAATTATCTGGGGCTCGCTGACCATCCAGAGCTGGTAAAAGCCGCACAGGCAGCGCTCACCCAATACGGCTACGGCATGTCCTCGGTGCGCTTCATCTGCGGCACCCAGACCATCCACAAGGAACTGGAAGCGCGGCTCTCGAAATTCCTCGGCACCGACGACACCATCCTGTATTCCTCGTGTTTCGATGCCAACGGCGGCCTGTTCGAGACGCTGCTGGACGAACAGGATGCGGTCATCAGCGACGCGCTCAACCACGCCAGCATCATCGACGGTGTGCGCCTGTGCAAGGCTAAGCGCCTGCGCTACAACAACAACGACATGGCGGACCTGGAAGCCAGGCTCAAGGAAGCCGCGGGTTGCCGCTTCCGGCTCATCGCCACCGATGGCGTGTTCTCCATGGATGGCATCATCGCCAACCTCAAGGGCATCTGCGACCTGGCTGATAAATATGACGCACTGGTGATGGTGGATGATTCCCACGCAGTCGGCTTCATGGGTGAACACGGCCGCGGCAGCCACGAGTTCCGTGGTGTCATGGGTCGCGTGGACATCCTCACGGGCACGCTCGGCAAAGCCCTGGGCGGCGCCTCCGGCGGGTATACCTCCGGCCACAAGGACATCATCGAGTGGCTGCGGCAGCGCTCACGGCCCTATCTGTTCTCCAACACTCTGGCGCCGGTGATCACCGCCACGTCTATCAAGGTCCTGGACTTGCTGGAGAAAGGCGGCGCGCTGCGTCAGAAACTGCATGACAACAGCACGTATTTCCGCAGCGCCATGCACAAACTCGGCTTCACTCTTGCAGGCGCCGACCATCCCATCATCCCGGTGATGTTGGGCGATGCCAAGCTCGCCAAGAGCATGGCGGATGAATTGCTGAAGGAAGGCATTTATGTGATCGGTTTCTCATTCCCGGTGGTGCCGCAGGGTCGGGCGCGCATCCGCGTGCAGATGTCTGCCGCCCATGAGAAAGCCCATCTGGACAAGGCCATCACTGCGTTTGCGAAGGTCGGAAAGAAATTGGGCGTAATCCAGTAACACGGAACACCATCTCACTCTCCCATCAATGTAGGGAGATTAAAACTGGTTCAAATGAGGTTCTTATGAAAGCGCTCGTAAAAGCGAAAGCTGAACAAGGCATCTGGTTGCAGGATGTGGCCAAGCCCAAGATCGGCCCCAATGATCTGCTCATCAAGATCAAGAAGACCGCCATCTGCGGCACCGACATCCACATCTACAACTGGGACGCCTGGGCGCAGAAGACCATCCCCGTTCCCATGACCGTGGGCCATGAATTCGTGGGCGTGGTGGCAGAGATCGGCAACGAAGTGCAGGGTTTCAAGATCGGCCAGCGGGTCTCCGGTGAAGGCCACATCACCTGCGGTCACTGCCGTAACTGCCGCGCCGGACGCCGGCATCTGTGCCGCAACACCGTGGGTGTGGGCGTGAACCGGCCCGGCTGTTTCGCCGAGTACCTGGCGATCCCCGCCGTGAATGCCTATCCGCTGCCGGATGCCATTACCGACGATATCGCCGCCTTCCTGGATCCCTTCGGCAATGCCACGCATACGGCGTTGTCTTTCGATCTGGTGGGTGAAGACGCGCTCATCACCGGCGCCGGCCCTATCGGCTGCATGGCCGTGGCCATCGCCAAACACGTGGGCGCACGCTACGTGGTGATCACCGATGTCAACGATTACCGGCTGGAGCTGGCCAACAAGATGGGCGCCACGCGCGTCGTCAATGTGCAAAAACAGAAACTCGAAGACGTGATGCAGGAACTGGACATGAAGGAAGGCTTCGACGTAGGCATGGAGATGTCCGGCAACCCGCAGGCTTTGCGCCAGGTACTGGCCAACATGGCCCACGGCGGCAAAGTCGCACTGCTGGGATTGCCACCGGCGGAAGTGGCCATCGACTGGAACCAGGTGATCTTCAAGGGCCTGATCATGAAAGGCATCTACGGCCGCGAAATGTTCGAGACCTGGTACAAGATGGCGGCCATGCTGCAGAGCGGACTGGATCTCGCCCCGGTGCTCACCCACCATTTCCCCATCGGCGATTTCCAGAAAGGCTTCGACGTCATGCGCTCGGGACAATCCGGCAAAGTGGTGCTGGACTGGTCCTGACTTGAGGCAGGCATCGCGCCTGGCGGTTGGCGGCGGCAAACAATCATGACCGACCTGTGGCTGGCAGATGCCATCGTCATCCTGCATTTCGCCTTTGTGGTGTTCGTGGTGGCCGGTGGCCTGCTGGTGATACGCTGGCATAGGATCATGTGGATTCACCTGCCTGCTTTGGCCTGGGGCGCGCTGGTGGAATTCAGCCACTGGATCTGCCCGCTCACCTACCTGGAAGACTGGCTGCGGCGGCAGGCGGGCATCGCCGCCTACCACGGCGATTTCATCGCCCACTACCTGTTGCCCGTCCTGTATCCGGCGGGCCTCACCCCGAAGATCCAGATTTTCCTGG
>JAJYBN010000107.1 GCA_021779005.1 Pseudomonadota bacterium | reverse complement strand
GGCATAGGTGGAAGTGGCGTAAATGGGCTGCATCACCGCACCGGTGCTGGGGTCCGGTGCCTGACCGGCATGGATGGCGCGGGTGGAAAAACCGGGTTTTTTCCCTGGAGAATGCATCGCTGTCTACCTTGTATGGCTGTGTCGAGTGGGAAGATAACTGTGATACGTATTGAGGCCGATGCCTCGTTATTGACTACTGTAACCTCAGACGATTCAACAGATCGCTGCGTGTCACCAGACCCAGAAATTCATCATGATCCATGACGGCAACCGCTGTTTCCTCTTCCAATAATGCGAACAGATCCTCGATATCTTTGCCGACCTGGATGCGCGGGAAACCAGCATTCAGCGCCATACGCACTTCCTGGGTAAAGCCACGCTGATCGCTACGCACTGCATGGATCAGATCGCTCTCACTCACTGCGCCCAGGAAAGCCTTGCCTTCGATCACCGGCAACTGCGAAATGCCGTTATTCCGCATGCGGGTATGGGCCGTGGCCAAAGTATCCGCGGGGCCGACATAGACCGTGGCCCGCTCCCAATAGGGGCGGCCTACATAATCGCCCAGATCGCCACGTTTGGGCCGTGCGATAAAACCCTGTTCGATCATCCAGAAATCATTGTATAACTTCGAGAGGTATTTGTTGCCCGTGTCACAACCCAGGGTCACCACGCGCTTGGGTGACTTTTGTGCACGGCAATAGCGCAGTGCCGCGGCAATCAGCGTACCCGATGAAGATCCCAGCAACAGGCCTTCCTTGCGCAGCACCTCGCGTGCAGTGGCAAAGGATTCACTGTCGGGAATTGTGTAGGCATGCTTCACTAACGACAGGTCGCAGATATCCGGGATAAAATCCTCGCCGATACCTTCCACCAGCCAAGCACCTTTCTCGCCGAGTTTGCCGGTTTCAATGTAGTCTGCTAGTACCGAGCCTTGTGGATCCGCCAGCACCATCTCGACGTGGGGCGCCACGCGCTGAAAAAAATGGCCCATGCCGGTCAAAGTACCGCTAGATCCCACACCTACGACCACCGCGTCCAGTTCATGTTCCATTTGCTCCCAGATTTCCGGTGCCGTGGCGGTCTCATGCGCCCTGACATTGTCAGGATTGCCAAACTGGTTGATGAAATAGGCGCGCTTCTCGCTGGCCAGGCGCTTGGCCAGATCCTGATAGTACTCCGGATGGCCCTTGGCCACGTCCGAGCGCGTTAGCACCACTTCTGCGCCCATGGCGCGCAGGTTGAAGATCTTCTCCTGGCTCATCTTGTCGGGGATCACCAAGATCAGGTGATAGCCTTTCTGGGCAGCCACCAGCGCCAGACCCAGGCCGGTATTGCCGGCGGTAGCCTCGATGATGGTGGCTCCAGGTTTGAGATCGCCACGCTTCTCGGCTTCCTCGATCATGGATATCCCGATGCGGTCCTTGATGGAGCCAGCGGGATTCATGAGCTCGAGCTTGAGAAACAGGCGGCAAGGGCCGGCATCCATATGCTTCAATTCCAGCATGGGCGTATGGCCGACCATCTCCAGTACGTTGGAATAGATTTTCATGCTATCTCCGGAAATGTGGTCGGCCAGGCATTCGCTATTGTACGTAAGCGTTTAAAATAAGCCCATATTCCAATGAGTCCGTTATGAGCGCTTCCATCGCCACACTGTTACGCATGGCCAGCAAAGAACTGGGCAAAACCAGCCCAACACCGCGACTGGACGCCGAAATCCTGCTGGCGCATGTGCTGGAAACGCCGCGCAGCCATCTGCATGCGCGGCCAGAACAGCGTGTCGATGACAGTACAATGCGGTTATTCGCCCTGCTGGTGACGGCACGCTGCAAAGGCCGGCCGATAGCGCATCTCACCGGCAAACGTGATTTCTGGTCATTGTCCCTCAAGGTCACCGCCGCCACCCTTATACCTCGCCCGGAAACAGAACTGCTGATAGAAGAAACCTTGCGTGTTGTGCCAGCGGGCGCACGCTGGTACATCGCCGATCTGGGAACTGGCTGCGGTGCCATCGCACTGTCACTGGCGCGTGAACGGCCCTACTGCAAGATCGTCGCCACAGATATCAGCCGTCTGGCTCTGGATGTGGCCCGTGAAAACGCCGACAGACTTAAGATCACCAATGTGGAATTTCTGCAGGGTGAATGGTTCAACCCGATAACCAGTCGGCGTTTCGGTGTAATCGTTTCAAATCCGCCTTATATCCCCAATGATGATCCGCATTTACGCGCCGGGGATCTGCGCTTCGAACCGCGCCTGGCCCTCACTGGTGGACCGGATGGCCTGGCTGCCATCCGCAAGATCGTGCTGCGGGCTCCCACACACCTGGACTCCGGAGGAGTATTGCTGTTGGAGCACGGGTATGATCAGGCAGAGCGTGTACGCAGCTTACTGAACGCCGCCGGTTTCAATCATATTCATTCGGTCAATGATCTGGCCGGCAACAGCCGTGTCACCATCGGGCGTTTCGAAGACTGATAGTATCCCGTGTTCCTGCCAGGAGTACTGACATGATTTTAATGACCACAAGCCTCGGTGACATCACCCTGGAACTCTATCACGACAAGGCGCCCATCAGCGTAGAGAATTTCCTTGCCTATGTAGATGCGGGTTTCTATGACGGCTCGGTATTCCATCGTGTGATACCGAAATTCATGATCCAGGGCGGCGGCTTCAATCCCGACATGCAGCAGAAGAAACCAAACGCTCCCATCCATAATGAGGCTGGCAACGGGCTATTGAATACACGTTACAGCATCGCCATGGCACGCACCTCGGATATCCACAGCGCCACCAGCCAGTTCTTCATCAACCTGAACGACAATGTTTTCCTGAACCACGGAAGCCGTGATTTCGGTTATGCGGTCTTCGGCAAAGTCGCCAAAGGGACCGAAGTCGTGGAGAAGATTGCCGGCGTGAAAACCGGCCGACATGGCTCACATTCAGATGTACCTCAGGAACCTGTGATTATTCAAATGACGCGACGTCTTGCGGTCAGTGGTACCTGATAAGCATCCTTTATGAGTTACACATCGATTATGAGCCGTAAATCATACGTGTGCTATCTTAATGTTCTAAATTGGCGCAGCTGGGAATCAGGTGTATGCAATCCATTAACCGCTTGAGTTGCATAGGTCTACGCATACGCCGATTGGCCAAGCCTATACGTCTGTACCTTTATGAAACTATCGATGTTGCAGGCATACGCATCGGATACGAGATTGCATTGCAAGGCTACGATGATCCAGTTCCGGTGTTATGCGAGACCTGGTTCAAAGAACATGGGCTGCATATCAAAGAGTTACCTCTCTCCAGCTATAATGAAATAAGTTCCGCTCAGCAAGCCATTACTGATCTTACAAATGACAATTCATTTGAACCCGTCATATCTGATGATACAAAACCTTCCATGGTGTTGCCGTACATCGGCACCCGTGAGGACTTGCTGGCTTACGGGCGCGATCTGGACATAACTGATGTCCGCCCGGCATTCTTGGCGAGACGCGCCGACGAAGCATTCGAGTGTCTGGTTGCCAACAAGTCCGGAAAACATCAAGCACTTTTACGTGTTGTTACGAGCATGCGCGTACCGTACGACGACTTTCTGCTTTTCCAGGAGATCCCGGACATGACCTGTGATCGTGATACCTGGCTCACATGGCTCGCCTGTGACCTTTCTATCCAGGGGTGGGAAGTCTTCTGGTCTGATGGTTATTCCATCTCGGTTTCCAACGTCACCATCAATAAAGTTGAAGATGATGCCGCCGATAAACCGCCCCTAGCTATGTGATTTAGTTTAAATGAGAGAACACAAACGATGAACCAGGCCCTGGATTATCCTTCTTGAAAAAATACAGTTGGATTTAGAATACCTTCTATTAATTCGATCGAGTGGCAGCGCCTGCCGGGAAACAACCCGGTGCTTTTTTTCGCTTGAATTTTATACATGGATACTCACAGCTATACTTTGCGCTACAGCCGCCATCTGGTACTGCCGGATCTGGGTACCGAAGGACAGGAGAAACTGGCGCGAGCACGCATATTGATCGTGGGCCTGGGCGGGCTCGGATCACCGGCCGCGCTATATCTGGCTGCCGCCGGTGTCGGCACTTTGTTACTCAACGATTTTGATCGCGTGGATCTTTCCAATCTACAAAGGCAGATACTGTATGCAAACGCTGATGTAGGTGCGGCAAAAACCACGGTTGCGGCGCGTACCCTCGAGGCGCTCAATCCGGATTGTCGATTGGAGTTGCTGGATCGGCGAATGGATGAGAAAGAACTACAGAGCGTGGTTCAAAATATAGATGTGGTACTGGATGGCAGCGACAATTTTGGAACGCGCTTTGCGGTCAATTCAGCCTGCGTACGCGCCCGCAAACCGCTGGTATCCGGCGCTGCCATTCGTTACCAGGGGCAGCTTGCAGTATTTGATATGCGTGAAGCCAATAGCCCCTGTTATGCCTGCCTCTATCCGGAGAGCGGCGAGGCCATGGAGAACTGTCGCAGCAATGGGATCCTGGCACCACTGGTCGGCGTCATCGGCAGTCTCATGGCAGTAGAGACCGTTAAACTCATCACTGGCATCGGCCGCCCGCTCGTGGGCAGATTGTGGCGGTTGGATGCCATATCCTCTGAATCTTCCACCAGCCACCTGAAACGGGATCCCGCATGCCCGGTATGCGGCGGTCATTCATGACAGATCCCTCC
>JAJYBN010000106.1 GCA_021779005.1 Pseudomonadota bacterium | reverse complement strand
CAGAAGTTCGCACCCCTGGCGCTGGCGGTGCTCGGCGTCGTGTACGGCGACATCGGCACCAGCCCGATATATGCGCTGCGCGAATGTTTCGCCGGCGCCGATCCCATGCCGGTCACCCAAGCGAACGTACTTGGCGTGCTGTCGTTGATCCTGTGGACCTTGGTCCTGGTCATCTCCCTCAAGTACATGACCTTCGTGCTGCGCGCGGACAATCGCGGCGAGGGCGGCATCTTCGCGTTGCTGGCGTTGTTGCGTCCCGACAAGGGCCACGAACACTGGCCACGCCGCATACTGCTGCTGCTCGGTATCGGCGGTGCCGCCATGCTTTATGGCGGCACCATGATCACGCCAGCCATCTCGGTGCTGAGCGCGGTGGAGGGCATGCAGATTGCGGCGCCGCAGCTGCATAGCTTCGTCATCCCCATCACCGTGGTGATCCTGTTTCTGTTGTTCGCGGTGCAGCGGCATGGATCTGCCAAAGTAGGCGCGATATTCGGTCCGCTGATGCTGCTGTGGTTCCTGGTGCTGGCGGTGCTCGGCATCCGTGGCATCGTAGCCGCGCCGCAGGTGTTGCTGGCTGTAAATCCCTGGTATGCGGTGCAGTTTTTTCAGGCCAACGGATTTGCCGGCTTTCTGATCCTGTACGCGGTGTTCCTGGTGACCACTGGCGGCGAGGCCCTGTATGCGGACCTCGGCCATTTCGGCCGCAGCCCGATCCGCAAGGTATGGTTCGGATTCGTGTTGCCGGCATTGCTCATCAACTATTTCGGCCAGGGCGCCCTGCTGATCGCGGATCCACAGACCACCATCCACCCATTCTTCCACCTGGCACCATCCTGGGGCCTCTATCCCCTGGTGGTATTGGCCACTCTGGCTACCTGCATCGCTTCCCAGGCGGTTATCACCGGTGCCTTTTCACTCACACGCCAGGCGATCCAGCTCGGCCAATTGCCGCATCTGAAAGTGGAACAGACCTCCGCAGAAGCCCGCGGCCAGATCTATATGCCGATGGTGAACTGGATGCTGATGGTGGCGGCCATCGGATTGGTACTGGCGTTCCGGTCCTCCAACAACCTGGCGGCCGCCTATGGCGTGGCCGTCAATTCCACCATGGCGGTGACCACGGTGCTGGCATTCAGGGTGGCACGCGAGCGTGGTGGCTGGAAACCACTGGCAGCAGGCGCCTTCCTGATTGGCTTCCTGGCCATCGATCTCGGGTTCCTGGGGTCCAATTTCCTGAAGATCCCGGATGGCGGCTGGCTGCCGCTGGTCATCGGTCTCGGCTTGTTTATCGTCATGACCACCTGGCGGCGCGGCACGGTGTTGCTGGCCGAACAGGTGGCCAATACCACCACCGCACTGGAGACATTCCTGGGCCGTCTGAGCGGTGAAGGCGTGAAACGCGTGCCGGGCATGGCCGTGTTCTTCACCGGCCGCCTGGAACAGACCCCACCAGCATTGCAGCAGCTGGTGCGGCATACCGGCGTGTTGTATGAGCGTGTAATACTCGCCACCGTGATAATCGAACAGGTGCCGAAAGTCAGCCAGGAAAACCGCCTGGAACTGAAGGAACTGGGGCAGGGTTTCTACCGGGTGGTGCTGCGCTATGGGTTCATGCAGGGGCCGAATATCCCCTCGGATCTCGCCACCTGCGCGGAGCGCGGCCTACCGATCGATCTGGATGAAGTCCACTACATCATCGGCCAAGTGGACATGCTGGCAGGCCGCAAACAGGAGGGTATGGCACACTGGCGCGACCGCCTGTTCGTGTGGATGGCCCGCAATACCGAGGACACCACAGCCGGCTATCACATCCCCGCATCGCAGGCCATGGCAGTCGGTTTGCAGGTAGGCATCTGACGCAGGTGTAACTGCGCCCACCAGCATGCACCGTGCAGCCAACCCACTGAACAATGTCTGAGTCTGCGTTACTGGATTTCGAGCACGGCATCACTGCCATCGACACGGATTACGTGCGTCCGTGGCTGGATGCCAGCCATCTGCTGGTGCGTGGCGGACGCGCGGCCTTCGTGGACACCGGCACCACTCATTCCGTCCCCAACCTGCTGCACGCGCTGCGAGCCAAGGATCTCGATCCGGCTGACGTGGATTATGTGTTTCTGACGCATGTGCATCTGGATCATGCGGGTGGCGCCGGCGAGCTGTTGAAACACCTGCCCAACGCCAAAGTGCTGGTGCATCCGCGCGGTGGCGCGCACTTGGTCAATCCCGACAAGCTCATCGCTGGCACCAAACTCGTTTATGGAGAAAAGAAATTCGCAGAATTCTATGGCGAGATCCCGCCGATCGCGGCGCAGCGTGTCGTCGAGGTCCAGGCTGATGCGCGCTTCAAGCTCGATGGCAGTGAACTGCTGTGCATCCATACCCCCGGCCATGCGCTGCACCATTACTGTATCGTGGATCGGGATAGCCGCAGCGTTTTCACCGGCGACAGCTTCGGCATCTCCTACCGGGTATTCGATACCTGGAAAGGCGCATTCATCTTCCCGGCCACCACGCCCACACATTTCGATCCGCAACAGGCGCATGCCTCACTGGACCGCATCATGAAGTTTGAACCGCAAGCGTGTTTTCTCACCCATTACAGCCGCGTCACCGATGTGCAGCGCCTGGCGAATGACATGCATGCACATCTCGACAAGTTTGTAGAGATAGCTTACGGCTGTGCCGACCGCGGCGCACAGCGCCACGCCTGCATGCGCAGTGCCATGTACGATTATCTGGCACAACAGGCGCGAGCCCACGGCTGCACCCTGGATCAGCCGAGTGTGGATATGTGGCTGGAGATGGATGTGGAACTCAATGCCCAGGGACTGGCTGTGTGGCTGGATCGCCTGCGGTGCTGACCGGAGCGTATCTATTCTGGGTACAAGGCAAGCTTGACAACCTAGATGCTTAAAAGTACATTACGTACATATTGTACATATATAGGCGTTTCCATGAAAAACCAAGCATCAGCCAAAACACCCAAGAAGCTACAACCGGCTAACGTGAGCGTGGTCGAGGCCCGCGAGAAGTTCGGTGAACTCGTCAACCGTGCAGCCTTGTTATCCGAGCGAGTCTACGTCACCAAACACGGTAAGCGGGTGGCCGCCTTGGTCTCCGTCGAGGACGCCGAAATTCTTGAAGCCCTTGAAGACCGATTGGATCTTGCCGAGGTCAATCAGGCACGTGCGGACATCGCCAAACATGGCACCATCTCGTTGGAGCAATTGGCCAAAGACCTCGGACTTTGAGACATGGCAGCCTACCGAGTCGAATTGAGTCGGCCTGCAGCCAAGATGATCCGCGACTTTGACCAGAAGATGCGAGTCCGCATCATCTCACGTTTACGCGCGCTTGCCGAAAATCCACGTCCGGATGGCGTTAAGAAACTACAGGGTAAAGAGAGCGTGTATCGAGTAAGGGAAAGGGATTACCGTATCCTCTACGAAATCTTCGACAAGAAATTAATGGTAGTTGTCCTGAAGGTGGGACAACGGCGCGATAGCTATAAATAGGAATACCGCTTCGGAGCCGCCAATATGCAGAAATCCGCCGCTCATATCGAGACCGTCTGCGTACACGCTGGACATGCACCGGATGCGGCCACCGCTGCCATCAGCCCGCCGATCCATCTATCCACCACTTTCGAGCGCGGCCCGGACGGCAGCTATCCCAAGGGCTTCAGCTACACGCGCGCCGCCAATCCCAACCGTATGCAACTGGAATCTTGCCTCGCGGCTTTAGAAGGCGGCAGCGAAGCGCTGGCATTTTCCTCCGGGGTGGCCGCTGCCATGACGGTGTTCCAGGCACTCAAACCCGGCGACCACGTAATCTGCAGCCAGGACGCCTATCATGGCATCCAGCGTCTGTTGCGGGATGTGTTGCGACCCTGGCAACTGCAGGTGAGTTTCGTGGACACGGTAGATACCGGTGCAGTCCACAAGGCGCTCACGCCAGCCACGAAACTGATATGGGTGGAGACCCCGTCCAATCCGCTACTGCGCATCACCGATATGGGCGCGATCGCCGAGGTCGCGCAACGGGCACAGGTGCTGACCGTGTGCGACAACACCTTCGCCACGCCGGTGCTGCAGCGGCCATTCGATCACGGCATGGATCTCATCATGCATAGCGCCACGAAATATCTGGGTGGACACAGTGACGTCGCGGGTGGCGCCATCGTAACCCGCACCAGTAATGCTTTCAGCGAGCGTCTGCGGCTACTGCAATCGGAAGCCGGCGCAGTACCCTCGCCGTTCGATTGCTGGCTGATATTGCGTGGCGCCGCCACCCTGCATCTGCGCATACGTGCACAGGCGGACAACGCTGCACGCATCGCGCGGTTTCTGGTCGCACACAAAGCCGTGGACCAGGTGTTCTATCCCGGGCTCGAATCCCATCCCGGTCACGCGCTCGCCAGCCGGCAGATGTGCGGCTTCGGGGCCATGCTATCCTTCACGTTGCGTGGCGGCCAGGACGCGGCCATGCGCAGCGTCGCCAAGGTGAAACTGTTTACCCGCGCCACCAGTCTCGGCGGCGTCGAGAGCCTGATCGAACACCGCGCTTCCATGGAAGGCCCCGATACCCGGACACCGACCAACCTGGTGCGCGTATCCGTGGGTGTGGAACATGCCGACGACCTGATCGCTGATCTGGGACAGGCGCTGGCTGCAGCCTAAGGCCCCACAATTCTTTGAAGGTAGATTCA
>JAJYBN010000105.1 GCA_021779005.1 Pseudomonadota bacterium | reverse complement strand
CGTGGCCACCGCCATGCCGGCCACGATCACCACCACGATCAGCAGGCGCTTGCGGCGTACCGGGGTCATTTCTCTGGCCGCTCTCTGCGATCTACCTGACGGCGAATTTCATTGAGCAGCCGACGTTGCTGCCGTCCTGGCAAAATCGCATTGGCCAGCATGATAACCAGCGCGATGCCATAGGACGACCATACATAAGCCGCATATCCACCCATCGTTAAGAATTCTTGTAAGGATTTCATGGCTGCCCCACCAGATCGCGCACCCAGGCGGTATTACGCTCCCGTTGAAGCACTTCAACCTGCAGGCGTTTCAGCATGAAGGCGGCAAAAAACAACATAAATCCGAACATCATGATAAACAGCGGTATGTACATGCTGGGGGGCATTTCAGCTTTGGGGCCAAAAAAAACAGTGGGACCTTGATGCAGCGTATTCCACCAATTTACTGAAAAATGAATGATGGGAACATTGACGGCACCTACGATTGCCAGTATGGCGCTTGCCCGGTCGCCAGTGCGCCGGTCCTCGAAGGCATGATTGAGTGCGATATATCCAAGGTACAGAAACAGCAGTATAAGTTCTGATGTCAGTCGCGCATCCCATACCCAATAGGTGCCCCACATGGGCTTGCCCCACAGGGAACCAGTCACCAGCGCAAGAAACGTGAAGGATGCACCCAGGGGCGCGGCCGCCGCTGACACTGCATGTGCCAGTTTCATGCGCCAGATAAGCCCGATAGCGGCCGCTGTCGCCATGACCATATAAGCCATCATCGAAATCCAAGCACTAGGTACGTGTACATAGATAATGCGGAAGCCATCGCCCTGCTGGTAATCCGGCGGTGACAGCCACAGGCCGCCATATAGTCCCGCCAGAATCACTAACAGGCTCATCCAGCCCAGCCAGGGTGCGAGCTTATCCGCGAACCGGTAGAAGAATGGCGGTGAAGCAAGCTTGTGAAACCATACGAACATATAATCACTCCTGCTCAGGATTCGAGACTGATCCGCAAACCCGCAGCGATCGCAAAGGGCGCCAGTGTGATGGCTAGCATCAGCATGGCACCCAGAAAATATAATGGTGCCGCCACGGGGTCACCAACTGCAGCCCGTCCAGCGGCAGCTGCCCCGAAAATCAGGACCGGTACAGTCAGCGGTAAAACCAGAATCGGCAATAACATAACACCTCTTCGCAATCCAACGGTCAGGGATGCACCTACAGCTCCAAGAAAACTGAGTATTGGTGTACCCAGAAATAAACTTAATATCAGCGCGCCAACTGCCTGCATTGGATAATCCAACAACAAAGCTATCAGCAGCGACAGAATCACCAATGGCAAACCGGTCACTAACCAATGGGTAAATACCCGTAGGAGCACAATCCACTCCAAAGTGATCGGGCTTAATAGCATTAACTCCAGGCTGCCGTCTTCATAATCCGTCTTGAACAAGCTGTCCTGTCCTATCAAAACCGCCAGCAGCGCAGCCACCCATATCACCCCTGGTGCTAGCGTGCGCAGCAATGCCGGATCCGGGTTGAGCGCCAATGGGAACAGCGCAGTGACGATCACGAAAAAGATGACCGGTGTGGCCAGCTCACCACGCCGGCGATAGGCAAGGCGCAAATCACGTTCGATTAAGGCCGTGAACTTCATGCGCTCGTTTCCAGCATGACTGTCTTAACCGGACAGGGTGCCAAGTCCATGGTCTGGTGGGTTGCGAATACCACAATCCCGCCTCCGGTTAAATGCGTCTTCAGCATCCCAGTCAGCAAAGTAACACCGGCCACATCCAGGCTGGCGAGAGGTTCATCCAAGAACCAGAGGCGCACATTGGCAAGCAACAGGCGCGCAAGCGCTGTACGGCGCCGCTGCCCCATGGACAACATCCCACAGGGTAAGTCCGCGTGTGTACGCAGCCCAACCTTCTCCAGAACTGCGTCCACATTACTCGTTATTGGTACGGCCAGTAGCGCACTGGCGACCGCGATATTCTCTCGGGGACTCAACCCCAGTTTGACGCCGTTGTTATGCCCCAGGTAAGCCAAGGATCCACGATATTCGTCAGCACAGCGGCGCAGAGTTTGACCCCGCCATCGGACTTCTCCTGCATCGGCACGCCCTAGACCCGTGAGTACACGTATCAATGTAGTCTTACCGGCTCCGTTGTGGCCCTGCACCTGGAGAGCCTCGCCGCTCGACACCCGGAAACTCAGGTCCCGGCATAGACAACGTTCGCCCCGCCAAATACTCAGATTGTCGACGGAAAGCTGATCCTCGTGATCCATTGGTTCAATCATGGGTTTATCACTTGGTGCCCGAGGCTGGATTCGAACCGACCCGCTAGGCCTTGCAGCATAAGGTGTTCAATGATTGCACCGCCCTGATACCCCTTTGAGTACCCCCAGGGGTGCTGCGCTTCGGCATAGATTCATGGGCGCGCATTGTACCGTAGCGAAGCCATTCCCTGCCCTGCCAGGCTGCCGTTCATAGAATAGAGTGATATCGCCGAAAAGCCCGGCGGTTTTATGACCGGAACAGGTGGCGGTTTTCACCGGAATACGCAAGAAAACGGCGCAGGTTGCAACGGGTAACGGGCATGTGCTGGTAATCGGCGCGCTATCTGGAAGCTATGCCACGAACAATCCGAAGAATGGCAGGTGAGCAGACGCGCTGCACAATGGTTTGCAGGCAAGCGCTTGAACAGCGCGGCTTAAAGGTGAGGGGTAGTGTCGAAAAACTTTACAGTTTGCTGGAACTGCGTTTCATAGGGTTCCCCAAGCTGTTGAATTCCAAGCAGTCCCTGTTCTAGCATGCCGTTTGCTTTGTTTAACATCAAATATCCATTTCAGGCCGTGTGCCCCAGGAGAAATCTTATGTCTGTAGGTAGAAAACAAATCGGGTGGCTAATAGTTTTAGTTCTGGGCCTAGGCTTTTCCGGCTTGGCGCGCGCCATTCCCGCCCTGTTTTCGACCACCATCAATTTGGGTACGGTCTATGCCGGCAATACCCCGGACGGTACCGCCCCCTGGCTTACGGCCACTTTCACCTCGTATATAGGATCAACGACCGGCACTCTGACATTGACTTCTGATCTGAACGACTCTGATTTTCTTCAGGGTTTGCAAAACAGTAATGCCGCGGTTGGCTGGGCGTTTTACTTGGATCAATCCCTTTCCGTCGTTAGTTGCGGTTCGGGAACCTGCGCGAACAACACGCTGTTTGGGGGCAGCTACAATACCGGTCCCGTGCCCGGTGTGTTCAATCTTGCCTTCGGATGGTCATCGGGAAATCGTTTCGACAGCGGCGACTCGGCGATTTATAACTTGACGTTCACGACTGGCTTAACCGGTTTGCCGTTTGTTGCCGACAGCAACTTTTCATCGGTGGCGCATGTACAGGGTATTACCGGCGGGTGCAGCGGCTGGATCGTAAACGGAGATGCGGGAGGCGCTGGCGGTGACGGGCCATGCACCAGCACGCCCCCACCCACCACCGTACCGGAACCCTCTGTGCTAGGCATGTTCGGCCTGGGACTCATTGGTATCCTGGTCTTCGTGGGTCTGCGCCGCCGCGCGCACTAAGCAACGCTGCCGAGATCAAGTTCCTATTTGAACAGCCCCCTGCAACGGGGGTTGTTTTTATGGTGCGGCCGGAAGGGTGCGCTCGACTGAATGGTGCCCGAGGCCGGACTCGAACCGGCACAGCCGTTGCCAGCTAACGGATTTTAAGTCCGTTGCGTCTACCTGTTCCGCCACCCGGGCCGTATTAACGACATGATCCTGGAGGCTAGGGTCGGAATTGAACCGGCGTACACGGCTTTGCAGGCCGCTGCATGACCACTCTGCCACCTAGCCTTACCTTGAAGTGTAAAAAACTTGTGAAATTTACCACAAATAGCCCGCTGGTTTCAGATCAAATGCTGTCGACTCAACCTGAGAAACAAAAAAACCCCGGTTATTAACCGGGGTTTCAGCTTGGAGCGGGAAACGAGGCTCGAACTCGCGACCTCAACCTTGGCAAGGTTGCGCTCTACCAACTGAGCTATTCCCGCATCGAGGGGCCGATATTGTAGGGCGGATTGCCGCCCTGTCAAGGCGCTAGCGGTCGCGGCTTAACTCTGGCCAGGCAGCGACCAAATACAGCAGCATGGACCACAGTGTCAGCGCGGCCGCGATAATCAGCAGCACCAGGCCAATCGCATAGACAGGTATCGAATAGATCGAGAAACGGTACAGTAGCAACACGATCGCCAGCATCTGAGTCGCGGTTTTGACCTTACCGAGCCAAGTGACGGCTACACGCCTGCGTGCGCCCAATTCAGCCATCCATTCGCGCAGAGCCGAGATTGTGATCTCGCGACCGATGATAATGATGACAGGGATTGCAAGCACCACGCGTGCATCTGCCTGTAATGTCAGCACCAACGCTACGGTCACCATGAGTTTATCAGCCACCGGGTCAAAAAATTCACCGAATGGCGACATTTCATTCCAGCGGCGCGCCAGCCATCCATCGAACCAGTCAGTGATGGAAGCCAGTGCAAAAATCAGGGCGCTGGCTGGTGGTGCCCATGCATAAGGCAGATAAAAAATTACCACGAATACCGGAATAAGTGCGATACTCAGTAATGTCAGCTGGTTAGGCCAGTTAAATTTCATAGTTGTTGTTTATTTAATCACCATGCAACAGTTCATAAATTCGGCCGGCTAATTCGCGGCTGATGCCATGCACACTTGCCAGATCCTCAA
>JAJYBN010000104.1 GCA_021779005.1 Pseudomonadota bacterium | reverse complement strand
CGCCCTAGCTCTGATAGGCGTTCCACGGCCGAGCCTTGACGCCCGCCGATGACTGTATAAACATCCAGTATCCTCGTGAACTGCCCGAGCCAGCCCCATGCCCGCCTTCAGTCCGCTCTACTGGCCCCGCGCCATCGCCCTCATCGACATGAATGCCTTCTTCGCCAGCATCGAGCAACGGGATTTTCCGGAACTCCAGGGCCGTCCCATCGGCGTCACCAACGGCATGACCGGCACCTGCATCATCACCAGTTCCTACGAAGCCCGGCGCTACGGCATCAAGACCGGCATGCGCCTGAAGGAAGCCCGGCGCCTATGCCCGGAGTTCGTGCAGCGCCCGGCCCGCCCGGAACGCTACGCGCAGATCTCCACCGCCATCATGCAGGCCTTGCAGCAGATCACCCCGGACATCGAAGTATTCTCCGTGGACGAAGCCTTCCTGGACCTGACCGACTGCCAGCAGGCTTTCGGCAATCCGGTGGGCATGGCGCGCCGCGCCCGGGAAATCGTCTTTCAGGTCTCTGGCCTGCAGTGCAGCGTCGGCGTCTCCGGCGACAAGACCACCGCCAAGTACGCCGCCAAACTGCACAAGCCCGACGGCTTCACGGTGATTCCACCTTGGCAAGCGCGTGCGCGTCTGCAGAATGTACCGCTGACGGAACTCTGCGGAATAAAACAGGGCATCGGCGGTTTCCTGGCGCTGCGCGGCATCCGCACCTGCGGCGACATGCAGCGCCTGCCCATCAGCGTGCTGGCCCAGCGCTTCGGCAATCCGGGACGGCGCATCTGGCTGATGGCCCAGGGGCTGGACCCGGAACCGGTGCACACCACGGTGGCGCCGCCCAAGAGCATCGGCCACGGCAAGATCATGCCACCGGCTACCCGGGACCCGAAAGTATTGGCCATGTACCTGCTGCATATGGCGGAGAAGATCGGCGCGCGGCTGCGCAAACACCAGATGCATGCGCAGACTTTTTATATCGGCCTGCTGAGCGACGGCGGCTATGTGGCGCACAAGTTCAAGAGCATCCGCCCCACGGATGACGGTCATGAGATCTATTCACTCTGTCAGATTTATCTGGCGCGTTACTGGAACGGCTGGGGCGCGCACCAGGTGCAGGTGACGGCTTTAGATCCGCGCCCGGCTAACACCCAGGAAGATCTGTTCATCCGCAAAGATGAACGGCTGGTGCGGCTGAACGCCGCCATGGACGCCATCAACACCCGCTACGGGGAATTCACCCTGGCGCCGGCCATGCTGTTGAAGCGCAGCGACATGCCCAACGTGATCTCCCCGGCCTGGAAACCCTACGGCCACCGGCAGACCATCTGATCATGTGCGTAGGCGTGCACTACACACTCGGCAGCCGCGAGATGCGCGTGCTGTTCGCCAGCAGCAACGCACAACTGCCGGTGCATACCAAAGACGGCATCACGCTCATGCCCTGGGGACGCCGGCCGAAGCAGGCGGGGAAGCTGCCACTGGGCGGCTGTGCGTATCTGGATGGGATCCACGCGGGCAACTGGGAGCGCTTCCGTCCGCGGGGTGTGCGGCTGTGGGTCAGGAGCTTCGCCGAACAGGACGTGGAGGGCCGGGTGCACTGGCACGCCCTCACCGCCGGCAAATGGATCAAGGGATTGCTGGCCCAGGAAGGCGCGGAACGCCGCGTGTACGTGGTGACGCTCACGCCGGTGCTGGCCGAGACGCCCTATGAACGTTGGCCCTGCATCCAGAGCGGCTGACAATTTTGAGAATGCAATCTATGCGTGATTACACAAAAAGTATCTACGCGGCGGGTGACGGCAGACTACATGGTTCAGATTTTTACTTTGGCACGTAGTCGTGCCCATACCGTATCCTGCGATCGTAGTGAGGGCGCGCGGTTTTTGAAAACCTGATCGTTCGGAAAAGCGCGTTTTGCTGATTTATTCTGCGATGGGATGCGGCCCACAGTTTTTGCTGTACCTGGGTTACAGCCGCTGAGGGCCAGCGCCTGAGGATGGCTGGCGAGCATGTCCGATGCTTCCATGCGGCGTTGCTGTGCATCCGGACTGATATGCGCCAGCACATGGGTGGAGCGTGAATGCGCGACACCACGTATGTGCGCCTGGTCGTTCAGATATTGTTTCAAGTCACCTTGCCCGATGAATACCGGGTTCCAGCGACCTTCCGGCGAGAGACTGGCAAACATGTAGTTGTAGAACTGCTGGTCCTGCGGAACGAAATGCTGCGGGAATACAGCATAGCTGTAATCAGCGCCGGAAGCGCCGCTGAAACTGGAAGTGTGCTGATGCATCGGATGCTACCGGGGAAATACCGTATCGGAGAGGACTATACGCTTAATTCAAGTGTACCTATGGCGCAGCCAGCGGCTTTTACCATTCATGCACTGGCACAGGCATGCATGCCTGTCTCAGGAAACACTGGATACAGACCAAGCGTATACGAAGCGCGCAGCAATCAGATCAAATTATTGAACATAAATGCAATGTCGGTCCCCAACTGACTGATAGAAATCAGATAGACGACCAACATGATGGATACGGCGGATAGTGACGCCATCGCCGGCAAATGCCACCATCTATAGCCGACAAAATAAGTTGTAAACATAATGAATTTCCGTTTTATTGTATGAATTAAAAAGGCCGGCAATACCGTTGCCGGCCATCGATCCTATGAATGTAAGCTTACGAGATAGGCTTGGCTGATAGCCCAGGCGTTGCCTTACTGGTCTCGCTGTCAGCCTGTACTGCCGGCAGTTCTGGCAGTCCGCCTGTCAAGGCGCTCGGTTCGCGCATGGCATGCACGCTTTGACTTGCAGCCGGCTGGCTGCCGTCGCTGATCGAGACATCCATGTCCTTGTCGGTGATGGTAGCGGGCGTTTGCATGGCCTGCGGGGATTCCGCTGCCTGTGCAGGCGGGGTATTCACCGTCGGTGCTACCTCTGGTATTTGCTCAACCGGGGCCATCGCCTGCGGCTGATATGCACTGTTTTTTGGATCAAATTTCGGGTTGTACTTGGAATGGTTCATAAAGTTAGTTCTTGATCCGATGGTTGCATAAATATTTACCGGACAGGCGACGACGATAGCGCTGACGTGCGTGAGCTACAGACGATGACTGCTTCGCACGGCAACAGAGTGCAGCGACGGGGTTCGCTCCAGAATGCAGATTCAAAACGGAGGGAGGCGAAGTCGATGTCTTAGTGTTTTTTTCAAAAACACTGAATACAATGCGTAGCGAGACTATACACGCAAAGCCATGCGTGTGCGGTATTGAGTGCAAATATAAAACTAGATCAGCGTTAACTGCGTGAACTGAAATCGCGACGTGCCGGTCGACGACCTTTTATAGCAACATGCGAGTGTCAGCTGAAGGATCAAATCGGCAGCTTGGCAACACATGGCTTGGGCCAGATGAAGTCCGCATCGTGCCAGGTCTGGCCGTGATTCAGATTGAGCGCTTCGCCGCCCATCATGTAAAGGAGTTGGCCTTGCGGCAGGTTCACCACTGAGGTTTCCCCGATTAGTGCCACATTCCCCGAGAACGGCGCCATCGTGTTCGGCGGCCTGTGGATGCTGGCGAACGACTGGAAGCGTGGCCCTCAGTCGGGGCGCTGAAATACCAGGGTGGCGTTGGTGCCGCCGAAGCCGAAGCTGTTGGACATCACGCGCTTCAGGGACGCGGGCTCGCAGCGGCGCACGATGGTGAGCCCCTCAGATTCAGGACACAGGCTCTCGATATTGATGGAGGGTGCCATGAAGCCGTGCTCCAGCATCAGCAGGCTGTAGATCGCTTCCTGGGCCCCCGCGGCCCCGAGGGAATGCCCCGTCATTGACTTGGTCGATGAAAGCGGTGGCGCCTCGCCGCCGAAGACATTTTTGATGGCCAGCAGTTCAGCCGCATCGCCCACCGGGGTGGAAGTGCCGTGGGCATTCAGGTAATCGATCGGTCCACCGCTGGTCTCAAGCGCCATGCGCATGCAGCGCTCCGCGCCTTCACCCGAAGGCATCACCATGTCGCAGCCGTCCGAGGTCGCCCCATAGCCCACGAGCTCTGCGTAGATGTGCGCACCGCGGCGTTGCGCCGCCTGCAGATCTTCGAGCACCACTATGCCGCCGCCGCCGGCGATTACGAAACCGTCGCGCTTTACATCGAATGCCCGTGAGGCCAACGCCGGCGAGTCGTTGTAACCGGAGGACAGGGCTCCCATGGCGTCAAATAGACAGGTCAGTCCCCAGTGCAGTTCTTCGCCGCCGCCGGCGAACATCATGTCCTGCACACCCAGGCGGATCAGGTCGGCGGCCGCGCCGATGCAGTGCGCGGAGGTGGCGCATGCCGAGGAGATCGAATAGCTGGTGCCCTGGATGCGGAAGGCAGTGGCCAGCGTCGCCGACACCGTCGAGCACATGCAACGCGAGACCATATACGGGCCGATGCGCCGTACGCCGCGTGAGCGCAAGGTATCGGCGGCTTCGATCTGGTTGGACACCGACCCGCCGCCGGAGCCGGCAATCACGCCCACCCGCGGGGTGCTGATGGATTCCGGCGAGAGCCCGGCATCCGCGATCGCATCGCGCATAGCCACATAGGCGTAGGCGGCCGCGTCACCCATGAAGCGCTTGAGCTTGCGGTCGATGGCCGCGTCCAGATCGATGTCCGGTTGTCCTGCCAGCTGGCTGCGCAAACCCAGGTCGGCGTATTCCTGCATATGCCGGATGCCGGAGCGGCCGGCGCGTAATGCGTCTTCGACCTCTTGCTTGGAGTTTCCCAGACACG
>JAJYBN010000103.1 GCA_021779005.1 Pseudomonadota bacterium | reverse complement strand
ATGTTGAAGAACGCCACCAGGGCGGGGTGATGGAGGCCTTGGGCAGCCGTGGAGGGGATCTGTCCGATATGCGTTCCGATGGCCGTGGCCGCGTGCGCCTGGATTACATCATCCCGGCGCGCGGTCTCATCGGGTTCCAGACGGAATTTCGCACCCTCACGTCCGGCACCGGGCTGCTGCATCATGTGTTCGATCACTACGGGCCCGCCAAGGGCACCGAAGTCAACCAGCGCGCCAACGGTGCCATGATATCCAACGGTGCCGGCAAGGCCGTGGCCTATGGGCTCTTCAACCTGCAGGAGCGCGGGCGCTTGATGGTGGGTCCCGGCGATCCCATCTACGAAGGGCAGATCATCGGCATCCACGCGCGCGACAATGACCTGACGGTGAATCCCTTGAAGGCCAAACAGCTGACCAACATTAGGGCGGCGGGTCGCGATGAGAATATCCTGCTGACACCAGCCTTAAGATTCACACTGGAGCAGGCCATGGAATTTATCGAGGACGACGAGCTGGTGGAGATCACGCCGCATCATATCCGCCTGCGCAAGCGTTATCTCAAGGAACACGAACGCAAGAAGGCGGCGCGTACGGTGGCCGCCGCCTGATTACGGCGAAAAATCCTGACTGAATCATGCAGACCGATCTCTATATCCAGGCGATACAGCGCTTCCAGGAAGTGTTCACCAGGGCCCAGGCCCTGGAAATACCCGAGCCTGCGGCCATGACGCTGGCGACTGTTGGCAAGGATGGCCGGCCATCGGTGCGCACGGTGCTGCTCAAGGCATGCGACGCGCGCGGTTTCGTTTTCTATACCAACATGCACAGCCGCAAGGGCCGGCAGCTGCAAGCCAATCCGCATGCCGCTTTGTGTTTCTTCTGGCAAGCATTCATGGAACAGGTATTGGTAGAAGGCCAGGTTCAGCCAGTGAGCGATACCGAGGCCGATGCCTACTGGGTCACGCGGGCGCGCATGAGCCAGATTGGCGCCTGGGCTTCACAGCAGTCGGAACTATTGCCGGAACGCGCCGCACTGGAGAAGCGATACAAGGAATTCGAGAAGCGCTTTGCCGGCCAGCCGGTGCCGCGTCCCGAGCACTGGTCCGGGTATCGCCTGCAGCCGCAGTTGATGGAATTCTGGCGCTCACGGCCGGGACGTCTGCATGAGCGCGAGCGTTATTTCATCGAGCATGGCAGCTGGCAGCGGCAGCTGATTTATCCATAGCGCTGTTGAAATAGATGTTCACGGACGCAGCCAGTACGAGCTCCACTCGGGCGACAGCGCATCGAGTCTGTGTCGCCCCCATGCTGGACTATACCGACCGGCATTTCCGCTTCCTCATCCGCCTCATGAGCCGGCATACGCGGCTGTACACCGAGATGCTCACTACTGGAGCCCTGCTGCACGGCGACCCACGGCGGCATCTTGAATTCGATTTAACGGAACATCCATTGGCGTTGCAGGTGGGCGGGAGTGAACCGGGAGAGTTGGCTCGCTGCGCGCAGCTAGCGGCTGATTTCAACTACGATGAAATCAACCTTAATGTTGGTTGTCCCAGCAAGCGGGTGCAATCGGGCCGCTTCGGTGCCTGTCTCATGACTGAACCGCGATTAGTCGCAGAGTGTGTGGCGACTATGGTCTCGGCAGCAGCGGTACCAGTTACTGTAAAAACCCGCATTGGCGTGGATCGGCATGACAGTTACGAGCAACTGGCGATGTTTGTGAGGACGGTTGCGAACGCTGGTTGCGGGGTTTTCATTATCCATGCCCGCAAAGCCTGGTTACAGGGGCTTAGCCCGAGGCAGAATCGCGAAGTTCCACCGCTGCGTTATGACATTGCCGCCCGTCTCAAGGACGATTTTCCGGATTTAATCATCATCGTGAATGGCGGTATCCAGACACTGGCGGCCATGCATTCCCATCTGCTGACTTTCGATGGGGTGATGATTGGCCGGGAGGCCTGTTCCAATCCCTACCTGTTTGCCGCAGTGGATCTGAAAGTGTTTGGCACGCGGGGCACGGTGCCCACTCGTGAGCAGCTGTTGGATGCATACATCCCTTATGTGGAAAACCAGTTGCAGAAGGGAGTGCCCTTGCAGCGAATGACTCGCCACTTGCTTGGATTGTTCCAAGGCTGCCCAGGCGCACGTCAATGGCGCCGTTACTTGAGCGAGCAGGCGCCCCGAACAGGAGCTGGTGTCGAAGTGTTGAAGGGTGCCACGCAACTCATCCGGGCCGCAGCTTGAAGTATATTGCGTATTGATAATTTTTAACGACCAGATGACTGGGCTTATATCTCGCGTGGTCCATAGCTAAAAGTGTCATATTAAACCAAATGCATACACATAATTGGAGCTTGTACCGCTCAACCAGGATTGGCGTCGGTTATTGAGTGTCTTCGATAGCAGGCGGCGTTATCGTTCCCGACAGCCAGCATCAGATACAATGCGCGTTTATAAAATATGTAATCACCCCAATGCATCGCTCCAGCCGAACACCGTCCTCAAAAAAACACATCTCGCAAGCAGATCGCGCCGACCGTTACGACCTGTATCAGAAATCCGTGCAGGACGTTGTATGGGAGATGGAGTTTCTGGAGCGGGTGTTCCAAGAAAGGCGAAGGCGTGCGCCTCTGACACTACGGGAGGATTTTTGCGGGACGGCGCTGGCGGCCTGCGAGTGGGTGCGGCGTGACCATCGCCACCATGCCATCGGTGTGGATCTGGATGAGGCGGTGCTGGATTGGGCGCGCACGCATAACCTGACTAAACTCGGGCCCTCGGCCGCGGCGAGGTTGAGTCTGATACAAGCTGATGTACTGACTGCAGACACCACGTCGGTAGACTTGCTGCTGGCATTCAATTTTAGTTATTGGATTTTCAAGGAGCGTACCTCGCTCCGCAGTTATTTCCAGCAGGCGCGTTGCCGCCTGGCGTCAGATGGACTCTTCATTCTGGATGCTTATGGTGGTTATGATGCTTTCCGGGAGATGCGTGAGCGCCAGGATTTTGGACGTTTCACTTATATATGGGAGCAGGCTGATTATGAGCCACTTTCCGGGCATACCCTATGCCATATCCATTTTGCCTTTCCCGATGGTTCCCGCCTTAAGCGGGCCTTCAGTTATCACTGGCGCCTTTGGACATTGCCTGAACTGCGGGAGTTGCTGTTGGAAGCCGGCTTCACCACGGCAACTGTTTATCTGGAAGGTGTGGATGAAAAGACCGGTGAGGGTGATGGGAAATTCGTACCCGCAGAACGCGGTGATGCGGATGCTGCTTGGATTGCCTACATCGTAGCCGAGCCTTGATATAGTGGCAGCATCCAGCCGCGCAGGATTCAATTTTCCGGTTTTACATCCAGCATTGTGGCCAGTTGTTGCAAGTGGGCCAGATGTACTGCAGCCTGATCCGCCGCATTTTTATCCCCCGCAGCGAGATCTACCACAACTCTTTGCGAAACGATTTGTTCATGTAGTTGAGCAAGCAGGCGTGGGAACAGATAGTCGCCCACTGCAGCATTCTGCTCTCGGGCAGGCAGTGCTTTCCAGCGTTGTATGAATTGGACGAGACTGGCATCGCTCCAGTCATTGGTCTCGACGAAGCTCTGCAGCACGGCTGGACCGGTATCAAACGCTATCTTCGACTGGGGATTGCTCCGGCTGGCTTGATGGGAATATTCCATGTGCACGATGATTCCGATGCCTATCGCGATGACCAGCAATGCGCTGCCGTACACCAAAAGCCGCCACGACTGCTTGCCATGTACCACGGAAATCTCACCATATTCAAGTTTCAGCAGGCCGGCAGTCACGCCGTCGATGAGTTTCCGGCGCTGCGCACGGTATTCATCAAGACTTATCTCGCCTGCCGCATAACGACGTCCCAGTTCGCGTATTCGTGAAGGTTTCATTTATCCAGGAACCGTCCGACACGGAAACCCGTCAGCGGATCTGCCATCCCGTTACTGGGGCGGATCAGATCAACACTGCACTGTGACAATGGATCGCGGTAATCGCCACCGACCGCTTCGAGGCCATCGGAGCCCAGAACCCATTCATTGACATTGCCTACGTAATTGACCAAGCCCCAGATGTTGGGGCGTCCGGTTTCTATGGTCACCATCGACAATCCTTTGACAACCTGCCCGGCCAGCGTCACCTGGCAATTGAAATCCTGGTTGGTATCCGTGCCACTGACGCTGGCTGCGTAACGATATTGGATGTAGGACGGAATGAAGTAGTGCTCGCTGCTCTGTGCGGACAGCCATGCCACATAATTCTTCACTTCACTGAAGGGCAAATTGGTTGCAGGCATAGTGCTTTCGCCAGGCAATGGCTTGCATTGCCCGGTGGAGCGACAGTAGGCGTTGACCTGTCCAACTGATATTTCGTATTTACCGATCGCAAACGGCTGCTTGAATCCACCACCGGCGGGTACCACAACCATAATAGGACCTTGCAGTCCCTTGCCGAGGAAGTCGAAACATTCAGCACGCCCTTGACGACCGTAGCCAGCGAGTTCTACGGTACAGGGCTGACCGCCATTGGGGCTGACGATGGTCGTCGGACTGTTGGCGAAGTTGCGTTGGTATTCGGCCTGGAATACCGGGTTGTCCACCCACAAGCGAATGGCTTCGGCAAGATAGGTTTTTGCCTGTTGTGACTGGCCGGCACGCATGTATTCCTGATAGGCAACAAAATAGCGGTTGGCATTCGCCTGAGCCGCCTGCAGCTGTGTGGCGAACTGAGCAAGATCCTGGTTACCGGGTTGAGCCTGCTGTCCCT
>JAJYBN010000102.1 GCA_021779005.1 Pseudomonadota bacterium | reverse complement strand
GAGGAACCTTTGAGCGCACCAAGATCAGCCAGGAGACAAGTGCGGATATAAATCCCAGACCAACGTCCATATACCAGGGAATAAACGGTGTGATACCGGCTGCACTTATCAATGTGCCGGCGGCTACACCGATAGCACATACTGACCACCATCTCAGCAGACCAACCCGGCGCAGCAGAAAGAATGAGGGTGTCCCAAAGAGGATGGCCGCTGGAATTGCAAAGACTCCCGCAAACATAGCGAACAGGATACCCTTCGAAAATTGGCCAACATCGGCACCGTGCGAAACATCACCGTAGGATAATGCCCAACCCAATACCAGAACACCCACAAGCGCACCCGCACAGAGTGCAAACATGACAACTGCTATCTGCTTACCCAGGGACACTGGCTCTGCACCTTGACTAGAATTGGACGGTAGTAAAGCTACGTGTCGTATTCACCTGGTCATGATTACGTTTTAGGCAGCGTCACACCCTTCTGGCCCTGGTATTTGCCGCCGCGGTCCTTGTAGCTGGTCTCACAGGGCTCATCGGATTCCAGGAACAGCATCTGGGCCACACCCTCGTTGGCGTAGATCTTCGCCGGCAGGGGCGTGGTGTTGGAGAATTCTAGGGTCACGTGGCCTTCCCATTCCGGCTCCAGCGGCGTGACGTTGACGATGATGCCGCAACGTGCATAGGTGGACTTGCCCAGACAGATGGTGAGCACATCGCGCGGGATGCGGAAGTATTCCACGGTGCGTGCCAGCGCGAATGAGTTCGGCGGGATCACGCAGCAGGGTCCTTTGAAATCCACGAAGCTGCGCTCGTCGAAGTTCTTGGGGTCCACGATCGTTGAGTTGATGTTGGTGAAGATCTTGAATTCATCGGCACAGCGCACATCGTAACCGTAGCTGGAAGTACCATAGGACACGATCTTGCCGCCGCCGTTGGCACGCACCTGCCGCGGCTCGAACGGCTCGATCATCTTGTGCTGTTCGGCCATGCGCCGGATCCACTTGTCGGACTTGATGCTCACTGCGATACCTCGTTGATGGCTCTCTGAACTTGCATCACTCTTCAATCACGATCCTGGGAAACGCACCTACATAATCCTTTCCAGCTAGCGCCAGCTGCGCCGTGGCGCGGCGTGCGATGTCCCTGTAACGCTGTGCGATCGCACCCTTGGGGTTTGCCGCTACGCTCGGATTTCCACCATCAGTCTGTTCGCGGATGGAACCGTCCAGTGGCAGGCTCCCCAGTAAGCGCACACCATACTGCCTGGCCAAACGCTCGCCACCGCCTTCGCCGAAGATGTGTTCTTCGTGGCCACACTTCGAACACACATGCGTGCTCATGTTCTCCACGATGCCGAGTATTCCCACTTCCACCTTCTGGAACATCTTCAGTCCCTTGCGGGCGTCCAGCAAGGCGATCTCCTGGGGCGTGGTGACGATCACGGCGCCGGACACCGGCACCCGCTGCGCCAGGGTCAGCTGGATGTCGCCGGTGCCAGGCGGCATGTCCACGATCAGGTAATCGAGCGCATCCCAGTCGGTATCGCCGATCAGCTGCATGAGTGCCTGGGTCACCATGGGCCCGCGCCACACCATGGGCGTCTCCTGATCCACCAGGAAACCCACGGACATGCACTGCACCCCGTGGCCCAGCATCGGCACGATACGCTTGCCATCCTTGGTGGAAGGCCGGCCCGTAAGCCCCAGCATGCGCGGCTGGCTGGGACCGTAGATGTCCGCATCCAGGATGCCGGTGCGCGCGCCATCCTGGCTAAGCGCCAGCGCCAGGTTCACCGCCACCGTGGACTTGCCCACGCCGCCCTTGCCGGAAGCCACGGCGATGATGTTCTTCACCCCGGGAAGGGGTTTCAGGTTGTGCTGCACCGGGTGGGAAAGGATGCGTGTCTCGACCTGCACCACTGCCTTGCGCATACCCGGTAGCGCCTCGAGCAATGCACGTAACGTGTCGGCCAGCTCCTGCGCATAACCCTTTGCCGGATAGCCGAGTTCCAGTTCAACAAAGACGCGGCCGTCCTTGACCTCGATGCCATGCACCGCGTTGGCGGACGCCAGGTCGGTGCCGAGATAGGGTTCTTGCCAGCCGCGCAAAGCGGCTTCGATCTGTTCGCGGGACACGTCGTTCATGGATGCTGCATCGTAAATGACGCGGCATTTTAGCATCGTCAGACATCCCGCCCACTGATGTTCGGCAGGAGTAATGCCGTCTATGGCATACTTTCACCGATGCGCAGCAAACGCCACAATCGAACAATTTCAACGACATCCGCCGGCTGATGAGCACAAAACGACACATCCTGGTCACCAGCGCCCTGCCCTACGCCAACGGCCCCATCCACCTGGGGCACATGCTGGAATACATCCAGACCGATATCTGGGTGCGATTCCAGCGGCTGCGCGGCCACCAATGCATCTTCGTGTGCGCCGACGACGCCCACGGTACGCCCATCATGCTCAAGGCCCGTGAGCTGGGGATCACGCCCGAGAAACTGGTGGCAGACACACTGGTGGAGCACAAGCGCGATTTCGCCGACTTCCATATCGGCGTGGACAACTACCACACCACCCACTCGCCGGAAAACCGCGAACTGGCGACTCTTATATATAAGCGTCTCAATGACGCCGGTCATATCGCGGTGCGCACCATCCGCCAACTCTATGACGAGCAGGCCAAGATGTTCCTGCCGGACCGTTTCATCAAGGGCAGCTGCCCGCGCTGCGGCACGCCGGACCAGTATGGCGATGCCTGTGAGCACTGCGGTTCCACCTATTCGCCCGCGGACCTCAAGAATCCGGTATCGGTGATCTCCGGCACCCGGCCGGTGGAGAAGGAATCCGAGCATTATTTCTTCAAACTCGGCGATTTCGAGGACATGCTGCATAAATGGACGCGCGCCGGCCACCTGCACGAAGCCGTCACCCGCAAGCTGGACGAATGGTTCAAGGCCGGCCTGCAGGACTGGGACATCTCCCGCGATGCGCCCTATTTCGGTTTCGAGATCCCGGACGCGCCCGGCAAGTATTTCTACGTGTGGCTGGATGCGCCCATCGGCTACATGGCGAGCTTCAAGAACCTGTGCGAGCAGCGCAAGGATCTGAAATTTGAGGAGTATTGGAGCAAGGACAGCAAGCAGGAGTTGTATCACTTCATCGGCAAGGACATCACCTATTTTCACACCCTGTTCTGGCCGGCGATGCTCTCGGGCGCCGACTTCCGCACGCCCACTGCGGTGTATGCCCACGGCTTCCTGACGGTGAATGGCCAGAAGATGTCCAAATCCCGCGGCACCTTTATCAAGGCGCGCACCTATCTGGACCACCTGAAACCGGAATACCTGCGTTACTACTTCGCCGCCAAGCTCGGCTCGGGGGTGGATGACATCGACCTGAACATGGATGATTTCATCCAGCGCATCAACGCCGACCTGGTGGGCAAATACATCAATATCGCCAGCCGCTCGGCTGGGTTCATCCACGAATATTTTCAGGGAGCGGTGAAACTACCCGGTGATGGTGAATTACAGGGCGAGCCACAGCAGCATCCCTTGTTACAGGAGATCAAGAAAAACCTGGCGGGTACCCATAAATTGTATGAAGCACGACAATTCGGGGCCGCAATCTCGCAAATCATGAAATCTGCCGATGACATAAATGCCTTTTGGGATCAGCAAAAACCCTGGGAACTGGCCAAGCAAAAGCGTCTGGGCGAGCTGCATGCTGCCTGTAGCGTGGCGATTGAATCCTTCAAATTGCTGACCGTGGCACTCAAGCCCGTGCTTCCAGACACCGCCGAGAAAGTCGAGAGATTCCTGAACATCGCACCGCTTAACTGGTCGGACCTATCCACGCAGCTGCCTGATTGGCATCGGATCAATCAATACACACATCTCGTCATCCGCATCGAACCCGCCAATACCAAAGCCATCGTGGATGCCTCCAAGGAAAACCTGACCCAAACCCCTACAAAGGCTGTCGCCAACATGGAACCCATTTTCCCGGAAATCAGCTACGACGATTTCGCCAAGCTGGACTTGCGCATCGCGCGCATCGCCAAGGCCGAGCATATCGAGGGTGCCGACAAGCTCCTGCGCCTGACGCTGGATCTCGGCGGCGAGACCCGCAACGTGTTCGCCGGCATCAAGTCCGCGTACGCGCCCGGACAGTTGGAAGGCAAGCTCACGGTGATGGTCGCAAACCTGGCGCCGCGCAAGATGAAGTTCGGTATCTCCGAAGGCATGGTGTTGGCAGCTGGCCCCGGCGGCAAGGATCTCTGGCTACTGGAGCCGCATGCAGGTGCGCAACCTGGGATGCGGGTCAAATAACTTAGAAACCAGATGTCGGTTAATCGGGTGTGATTGTGTCATCGTTCGCTGACCGTATCGACGAGTTATTGCCACAGACACAGTGCCAGCGCTGCGGTTATGCGGACTGCCGCGCGTACGCTGAGGCTATTGCTGCAGATGCGGCCGGCATCGACCGCTGTCCACCCGGTGGCCAGGAGACCCTGGAAGCGCTGGCCAGCCTCACCGGCTGCATCGCAACCTCTGTGGATCCTGCGCTCGGCGAATTCACAACCGGCACGGTAGCGTTCATCATCGAGCCCGAGTGCATCGGTTGCACCAAGTGCATCCAGGCCTGCCCCGTGGACGCAATCATCGGCACCGCCAAGCAGATGCACACTGTCATCGAGTCCCTGTGCACCGGCTGCGGACTCTGCATTCCGCCGTGCCCGGTGGACTGCATACGCATGCAACCGGCGCGGGGCGCCACCGAG
>JAJYBN010000101.1:2056-4823 GCA_021779005.1 Pseudomonadota bacterium | reverse complement strand
AGCACTGGCGCCGACAGCGCCACGATCAGGCTGGCCACGGAATTGGCTACGCCCAGGCGAAAGGTGCTGACCGTCACGTCAGCGCCGTGGCTCCAGTAACCCTTGAAAAAGATTGGGAAGAACAGCGTCATCACGGAGGTGGCAAACGCGTGGTTGCCCCAGTAATAAAAAGCCCAGCTCCATACCTTGCGGCTCTTCGGTAACTGCATGCGCCGGCTCCGTGAAGTGACCGGCACAGGCTAGCAGGAATGCGATGACGCAGCCATGACAGCCACACTATTCCTCAGGCGGTAGTGGGTTCCACTGCATGCTCGCGGGTCTCGCGGAAGCGGATGTCGGGCCAGCGCTCACCGGTGAGCTGCAGGTTCACCTGGGTGGGCGCAACGTAGACCAGACTGCCGGCGTGATCCAGCGCCAGATTGTCGAACGCCTTGTTGCGGAATTCCTCCAGCTGCTTGTTATCGTCGCACTCCACCCAGCGGGCGGTGGCCACCGGCACGCTCTCGAACTTGCATTCCACGCTGTATTCCGTCTGCAGGCGGTAGGCCACCACGTCAAACTGCAGCATGCCCACTGCACCCAGGATCAAATCGTTGTTGCGCAACGGCTTGAACAACTGGGTGGCGCCCTCTTCGCATAATTGCGCCAAGCCCTTGTTGAGGGCCTTGGCTTTCAACGGATCCTTGAGCAACACGCGGCGGAACAGTTCCGGGGCGAAGTTCGGGATGCCGGTGAACTGCAGCGCCTCGCCCTGGGTGAAGGTGTCGCCGATGGCCACAGTGCCATGGTTGTGGATACCGATGATGTCGCCGGCATAGGCCGCTTCCACGTGTTCACGCTCCGCGGCCATGAAGGTCAGCGCATCGGGGATCTTGATCTCACGGCCGATGCGCACATGCTGCACGCGCATGCCTGGCTGGTAGAGCCCGGAACACAGGCGTACGAAGGCGATGCGGTCGTGGTGCTGGGGATCCATGTTGGCCTGGATCTTGAAGACGAAGCCGGAAAGCTTGTCTTCCAGCGGCATGATGGTACGCGTGGTCGTGGCCCGCGGGCGTGGCGCTGGCGCGTGCTCCACAAACGCATCCAGCAGTTCACGCACACCGAAGTTGCTGATGGCGGAGCCGAAGAATACCGGTGTCAGGCGTCCCGCCAGGTATTCCTGCTGATCGAACTGGTGCGAGGCACCGTGCACCAGTTCCACTTCGGCATGGAAACGCCTCGCATCACCGCCCAGGAGTGCATCGGCCTCCGGGCTGTGCAGCCCCTTGATGATGCGCACTTCACCCAGGCGGCCGGTCTTTTCACCAGCATAGATGTGGATGCTGTCTTCCTGGAAATGGTAGATGCCCTTGAGATCGCGGCCCATGCCCAGCGGCCAGGTCATGGGTGCGCAGCGGATACTCAACACCGATTCCACTTCATCCAGCAGCGTGGTCGGATCGCGGCCGTCCCGGTCGAGTTTGTTGATGAAGGTCATTATGGGCGTGTCGCGCAGGCGGCAGACCTCCATCAGCTTGATGGTGCGCTCCTCCACACCCTTGGCGCAATCGATCACCATGAGCGCCGAATCCACCGCCGTAAGGGTCCGGTAGGTATCCTCGGAGAAATCTTCGTGGCCGGGGGTGTCCAGCAGGTTGACGATACGGTCGCGGTACGGGAACTGCATCACCGAGGAGGTCACGGAGATGCCGCGCTGCTGCTCGAGCTTCATCCAGTCGGACGTGGCATGGCGCGCCGCTTTGCGGCCTTTCACCGCGCCCGCGAACTGGATGGCGCCGCCAAACAGCAGTAGCTTCTCGGTAAGCGTAGTCTTGCCGGCATCCGGATGCGAGATGATGGCAAAAGTTCGACGCCGGCCGATTTCCTGGTCGTACATGGATACGGGACTCACGGGAAAGCGGGTATTTTACTCGATTGCAGCGCTGCGCTTCACAGAAGCAGACCCAGGATCAAGGCGTCTTCCCGGCCGTGCTCACCGGGATAATAATTCTTGCGCAGGCCGGTCTCCTCAAAACCCCGGGCACGATACAGGCGCACAGCCGCCTTGTTGGATGGCCGCACTTCCAGCAACATCTGGTAAGCGCCGCGCTCGCGCGCCACCTCGATGAAATGTTCCAGCAGCAGCCGGCCATAACCCTGCCGCTGCCATTCGGGCGCCACGCAGATGTTCAGCAGATGCGCTTCGCCCACCACCAGCGACAGGATGCCGTAGCCGCCGATGCTGCCGCCCAGTTCCATCACCCAGCAGCCATACCCGACGCGCAGGCAGTCGCGGAATATGCCCTCGCTCCAGTGGAATCGATAGGCGCGTTTCTCGATGGTGATGACCACTGGCAAGTCAGCCTCGTGCATGGGGCGGTACAGCGGTGATTCGTTGATGGCGACAACCGCGCTCATGCATGCATGCCTTTGAAGGTACTCACGGCGAACTGCAGGTCGGACCAGGCTTTGCGCTTCTCGCCGGGCGAGCGCAGCAGATAGGCAGGGTGATAGGTCACCACCACCGGTATGCCATGCAGCTGATGCACCTGGCCGCGGAGACGCCCGATGGGGGTGTCGGTTGCGAGCAGATTCTGGGCGGCGATACGTCCCAACGCAAGTATGAGTCTCGGCTGGATCAGGGCGATCTGCCGCTCCAGGAATGCACGGCAGAGTGCGGCTTCTTCCGGCCTGGGATCGCGATTTGCGGGCGGCCGGCACTTGAGGATGTTGGCGATATACACCTGTTCGCGCCGCAGGCCGATGGCCGCGAGCATCGAGTTCA
>JAJYBN010000101.1:0-2046 GCA_021779005.1 Pseudomonadota bacterium | reverse complement strand
CGCTTCACCCTGCTTGTCCTCATCGGCCCCCGGTGCTTCGCCGATTACCAGCCAATCCGCGCCCTGGTCGCCGACACCGAACACCGTCTGTTTGCAACCAGCGCGCAGTCCACAGGCGGTGCAGGCCTTGACCGCCAGCTCCAGCGCCGGCCAGTCCATGGCAGCGACGGATACATCGCGAGCATCCTGCGATAGGACAGCTTCAGCAAGCTGCGCCGGTTCGTCCGGCTGCCCACGCTGCTGCCATACGGTGATGCCGAGATCGTGAAGAATCTGAGCGCGACGCGCATCCATGAAAGCTTAATGTTATTTTCGGTGTGCCAGCCGGCGGCGTAAGCGCCACAGCGCCAGCACCGGGCCAGAACAGGCATACAAGAAGAACACCGTAAACAATACATCCGGTGGGCTGAACGAGATCACGATAATCGCTATAGGTACTATCAGGATCGTGGAGAACGGCACGCGGCCGTGCAGATTGAAATCCTTGAAGCTGTAGTAGCCGATGCTGCTCACCATCAGCGCACCGGCCGCCACCGTGAGCACATAGGCGGGTATCACCAGTGCTGGACCAGGGATGCTGAGATCGACGCCCAGCCATACCGTACCCGCGACGATGCCGGCGGCAGCCGGACTCGGCAGGCCCTGGAAATAGCGTTTGTCCACGATACCGGCCCGCACGTTGAAGCGTGCCAAACGCAGGGCTGCAGCGATGGCGTAGAAAAATGCGCCGAGCCAGCCGATCTTGCCCCAGGCCCAGCCGAAATTGACCATGTCCTTGAAGGCCCATTCGTACATCACCAATGCCGGTGCCAGACCGAAAGACACCATATCCGAGAGGCTGTCGTATTCCTTGCCGAAGGCACTCTCGGTATGCGTGAGCCGCGCGATACGACCGTCGAGCCCATCCATGATCATGGCCACGAACACCGCGATGGCCGCCGGCTGGAAATGCCCGGCCATGGCAGCCACGATGGCATAGAAACCCGCGAACAGTCCGGCGGTGGTGAACAGGTTCGGTAATAGATAGATGCCGCGGCGGCGTGGTCCTTCGACGCCTATGTCATCGGTCTCGCCGACCTGTTCGTCTATGCCGAGTTCGGTTTCGACATCCTGATCCGGACTTACGGGTGTGTGCATGTCATGGCCCTGGTTCGTGGAACCCTATGATGCCATGACAGGCCGTGCCGGGCGAACGGCCGTCCTGCATCCTTCTCAGCCAGAGCCTTGCAGGTGTTTGCGCAGTGCCTTGCCGACGGTCTCGATGAGCTGGGTGCGCGCCCGTACGCGAGCGATCTTCACGCTCGGCATACCGGCACTGATTTCACGTTCCAGTTCGTTCGCGAACTGTCCACTCTGGATCTCGGACAGGATTTCTTTCATGGCGGTACGCGATGCCGGCCCGATTACGCGCGGTCCGCGGGTGTAATCCCCGAACTCGGCGGTCGTGGAGATGGATTCGCGCATGCTGGCGATGCCTTTGCGGTTGATGATGTCGGCGATGAGCCTGACTTCATACAGGCAGGAGAAGTAGGCGACTTCCGGCGCATAGCCCGCATCCACCATCGTATCGAACGCTGCCACGATCAGATGTGTGAGTCCGCCACACCGCACCGCCTGTTCGGCGAACAAGTCGGTCTCGGTTTCTTCACGAAAGCTGGATTCTATGATGCCGGCACGGCCATGTCCCTGTGCCCATGCGTAGGACAATGCCAGTGTGCGCGCATTGCCGCTGACATCCTGATGTACGGCAATGAGCGCCGGCACACCACGATCTGCCTGATACTCTGCACGCACCTGCTGGCCGATACCGCTGGGGGATACCAGCATCACATCGAGATCGGCACGCGGGACGATCCGCTGGTAATGGATGTTGTAGCCGTGGGCAAATATCAGCGCGCCGTTTTTTCTGAGGCCGGGTGCGATGGTTTCGGCATATACACGCGGCTGGTGTTCATCGGGGATCAGCAGCACCACGATGTCCGCCTTGGCCACCGCGGCCACGGGTTCCACCACTCTCAGTCCGGCAGCTTCAGCCGCCGCGCGTGA
>JAJYBN010000100.1 GCA_021779005.1 Pseudomonadota bacterium | reverse complement strand
GGTGAGCGGCGCGTCCGATCTCTCGATACGTGCTATCAGGTGGCCAAGTTCGTACAATTCGCGCACCTGGCCATGTTCGCCGGGACTCACTTTGAGGGTCAGATTGTGCAACCGGTTTTTCAGCACAGCGGGATCCGCGAGCGTTAATTCCAGCATGACCACCAGCATGTCGGGGTGGAACTTCATATGAGGTGGTTGACTTTTGATGGTTTGTCCATCGTATTCGATGTTGAACAAATTGATACCGAACAAGCTGGTGCCAGCCAGCCGCAACGCATGGTTATCAATCTGCAACTGGCCCAAGAATATTTCTTCATGGCCATCGCGGTGAATATTGACGATATGGGTTGCGTGCACCGCTGGTAGTGCTACTGGAGCGAGCAGACAAAACTGCCCACTGCGGCCCACCGATATGCAATCGGGGCTGGCGGGTGCCGATGCGCAGCTGGTAACCAGCGCTATCAGCGGTAGTATCAGCAGGCAAGCTCGATGATTCAAGCCAGACCCCCATGAGTTGTCGGCAAGGATAGCGGAGCGCTCAAATAGCTGGCCAATATGCCTACCAAAGTGGCCAACCCAAATGCATGTAGTGCAGGTATCTGGCTCAAGGCCAGCAGGCCGAAGGAACACAGGGTAGTCAGAGCTGAAAGCGTGACTGCCAGCGCGGAAGATTGCAAATGTGCACCGCCTTCGCGCAGAAATACCGTGTAGTCGCGTCCCAGTCCCAGAATCAGAATCAGCGCGACTAAAACGAATATGTTCACAGGTACGTTAAGCCAGCCGAGCGCCCCGAGCGTAACACCCAGTGCCAGTAACGGCGGATACAACATTCGTAATGCTTCGCGGCGACCGTAGCGCCATACCAGGAGCGCTGAAATAAGCAGATAGCCGATTACCACCAGCCAACTGGCGCGCACCCGGATGCGATGGAAAGTATCTGTGATGCGCGTCAGGGGTGCCACGAAACTTACGCCTGATACCGCAGCGGCAGCCTGTCGTAGTGCAGCAGGGTTGATGTCGGCGCGGCTGTAGACGGATGCGAGCAGCGTTTCGTTGCTGCCTGCCGGGATCACGAAAGTATTTAGATCGGATGCGGCATCAAAAAGAGACTGAGCAGTCAATGGTTGGTGTGCTGCGGCGCGCCAATCAGATTCGATGCGCATTGCCAATTCCACTGGCAGGCCGAGATGTGCGAAAGCGCGGTTTAGTGCCAGGGGGGAAGCGAATATCCTTTTCCAGGCGGAGAGGCTTGCGCGTTGCTGCCTGACAGGAGGAAGAAATCGCGACAGTCCCAGCAGAGTGGCATCGGGCAGCGTCTGCCGGAGACGTGCAAACAGCGTCTCTTCGCGACCCAGCGCCTGCTCTAAATCGGACGCTTCGATCAGAAAATACCCGGGGGGCGGAATCTGTCCTAGCGTGTCGTGTATCTGATGATCATTCTGTATTAGTTGTTGTGGGAAGTGTTGCAGATCACGCACATCATCGCTGGTGTGCAGGCGTAGCCAGCCGGGTATTGCCAACAATAAGGCCAACGCCGGCAGCAGATAGCGCCAGCGATGAGGCCGACAGGCAAGCTTGATGAAACGCTGTGGCCAGACTGCCGCCGGGTGCACGGCCACGTGGGGAGGTCGCGTAAGTGTGACTGGAAAGATCAGAACCACTACCAGTCCGGCTTCTAACAGACCGGCGACCGAGAACACTGCAATCTGGTTGAGTGCCGGGAAACCCGCAAGTGACAGGAATGCGAATGCCACCACACCGGTAAGCAGTCCCATAAACAGACCAGGGCGCACAACCCGCATTACACTCTGCGGTGCGCTGTCGCCGAACCAGTATTCAGCGAAATACAAGAATGCGTAATCGATGGCGATACCGAGCAGCGTAGTGCCGAACACCAGGGTCAATATCTGGATGGAGCCGAACCAGGCGATCACCGCGGCACTGGCCGCCAGAATGCTGGCTACCAGTTGCAGTGCTGCCAGTACATGCGGAGCCAAGCTGCGGAAAACGAAAGCGATCAGGGTCATGATAAGCAGGGTGGAGACGATCGTTAGCCACTGGATTTCATGCTGAGCATCGTCACGTGCGGCGTTTGTGAACAAAGATGCTCCTGTAGCCTGAAACTTGCAGCCAGCACATACTTTATGCGCAGCTGCTTGCGCGTCGTGTACTGCATGTGCCGCCAGCGTGGCACCTTGTTCCGCAAACGCAGAGCCTCGGAGTTCCATGTTCACCAGGTAATAGCGTTGGTGGTCGCGCACGGCGGTCAGGTAGGGCCCATCCGGCAGAAAATCCGGGTATGGACGCGGTAATTCCGAGATGAAACGGCTGAGGTATCCGCCCGGGTCGCTCTCAAACACATTCACCATTGCGGCTGGACTCGCCATCGACGCGGCTACATCGGTGGCAAATGCATTCACGCCACCTTTATCAAGACGTGCGGTTTGTGCGGCGTTCAGCAATGCAAAGTGGTGTGTCTGGTAAGTGTTTAGTAGGCGACCCAGCTCACGACCTGAATCATCCATTTGCAGACCAGCTGCCAATAGTGCACCTTGTGCGGCTGATGCGGCGCTCCGAGTCTGTGGTGTGTCCTTGCCACTGACCAGTACCAGCAATTGGCGCGCGAACGCATCCCGGCTACGCTCAGTGGCGGCAGCAATAACCGGCGACTCTCGTTCACCAGGCAACAGGGACAGAATGTCGGTATTAATTGGATGTTGTACATCGAGGCGTGTCCAGGCAAAACCACACAGCACGCCAAGTGATGCGAGCCAGATAGTCCATCTGGCAGCTGCCGGGAGGTGCATTATTAGGACCCGGACGCAGTGTGGGATTCAGGGCCGAAGCGAATGTCCATGCTGCCACCCGAATTGTCTTTGATGACGAGCCGTTGCGGATGTCCTGGCGCGGTTTCAGTCACCAGGATGTTGTTGATGGCGTTTGCCATTGGACCCGGTTTGGGTGTCAACAGGATGCGCTGGCCCATGGGCAGCTGCGTAACGTTCACAACGAAGTACCGTTGAAGGTCTGTGCGGTCACCAGCCAGTGCGCTGATAAGGATATGTTCGACGGTGGCAAGCCAGGGTGTCTGTTCGGGATTCAGGTGGCGGATTGTGCCGTCAGGCAATCGTTCCTGAGCGTTCTTGCCATCCATTTCAAATACATAGTGGTATGGCGAAGTGATTTCCCAGCGGAATCCGTGTGTGTTATCGATGTGCAGTGTGCCGCGGCTGACCAGCGGCACACTGAAACCGGGCAGTGTCCGCGTCTGTATGAAACTGGAATCAAAACCTGTTGGCGATGACGGTATATTGCCGGCAGCGTATACGGCGGATGCCGCACACAGTATCCATGCGCCGGTCAGTATGTGAGTGTATTTCATAAATAATCCTTGAGACGTTCCAGCAAAGCGGGCGGGCTTACCAATTGCAATTCTTGGGTGCGGGCATCCAGGGCGCACTGGATGGTATATCCGGTTGTAAGTCGCTTGCCACTTGCTGCATCGGTAACCAGATAATCCACTTTCATGCGATTCTGCCACTCCATCAATGACGCGCTTACCCGTATCTGCTGCCCATAGCGCACTGCTTGTATGAAACGCGTATGCGTCTCGATTATGGGCCACAGGTAATGTGTTGCTTGCATCTGCGGATAATCGTAGTCAATCGTGCGCAGTAATTTTGCACGCGCTGTTTCGAAATACCGGAAATAATTGCCGTGCCAGACGACCTGCATGGCGTCGACGTCTTGGAAAGGGACTTCAATCTCCACCTCAGCGGACAGCAATGCTTTCTTCATACTTATAGATAGAGGTTCCAGCGGCGTTGCTGAATCCCCGCGCACAAAGCGCGCAGTTCACTTTCCAGCGGCCGGTCTTCATTCACGAACGGACACAGCGTGAGCACATCTTGCTGTGTGGCCCGGATGGATGCGCCTGGCTGGCCAGTAAGTAACGATTGGGAGCGCACACGGATTTCAATGGCTTGGCAGGCGGCCGCCAGACATGCCGCTGCCACCTGCTCCGTTAGTTGCAGCACCCGCAGGGCATCGCGGGCGGCGATCGTGCCCATACTCACTTTGTCCTGGTTATGGCATTCGGTGGAGCGCGAGAACACACTCGCAGGCATCGTGAGTTTGAGCGCCTCCGCGGTCCAGGCAGAAACTGCGATCTGCACTGCCTTGAAGCCATGATTGAGATGCGCACGTTGGCCGCGCGCCCCGGAGAGATTGCGCGGCAAGCCATTATTGAAGCGGCTGTCCACCAACAGCGCCAGTTGCCTGTCGAGCAGGTCGGCGATATTGGCGACGGCGGTTTTCAGGCTGTCGGCCACGAAAGCAATGTGGCCGCCATAGAAATGGCCACCGTGATAAATGGCGCCGCTGTCCGGATCAATAATGGGATTATCGTTAGCACTGTTGAGCTCGGTCTCGATGTCGCGCTGCATCCAGCCAAGCGCGTCGGCCAGTACGCCGATGATATGGGGTGCGCAGCGTATGGAGTAGCGGTCTTGCACGCTGGTGTTACGCTCCGCAAAATCGCCGGCAAGATCAGCATAAATCCATGCCGCCACCTGTTGTTGGCCCACGTGCGGTTTAGCCGCGAACAGTCCTGGCGCGAAGTGCTCGCGGTTACCGTCGATGGCGAGACTCGCCATGGCGGTGATGCGGCTTGCCAGACGCGTCAGATATTCAGCCCGCTCCCAGGCAAGACAAGTGAGCGCGGTCATGACTGATGTACCGTTCATGAGCGCCAGCCCTTCCTTGGGTTTGAATGTCAGCGGTTCGAGACCGGTTTCCTTAAGCGCATCCCCGGCGGCGCACTCGCGCCCGCGGAAATACACTTGGCGC